>JAEZLY010000250.1 GCA_023414985.1 Bacillota bacterium
TATGGATACGGAGCTTGCACTGAAGAAGAATATCATGCAGAAAGCTTTTTCCAATGGAATAGCGGTATCTGCTAAGGAACAGGATAAAGTGAATGTTGCGGTAGCTGATCTTGGCAGCAGATATGTACGACTGGAATTGACCGAGGACCGCTTGTCCAGCCAGTCTACGGACTTTGAGGATTTGATGTCCAATAACGAAGATGCGGATATCGCGGAGACGATTATTAAGTATTCCTCGGCAGAGGCAATCTATAATGCCTCCTTATCGGCAGCCTCCAAGGTTGTAAAGAACTCTCTTCTGGATTTTCTGTAAAATTATAATGCATAATACTTACAAATCATGTATAATGTCGATAAGAGATTGGTTATTACCATAGAAGGGAAGGCGATGGACATGCTGGTTAAGACAAGACATTTTGGCGAAATAGATCTGGAGGAAGATAAGATTCTTCATTTTGATAATGGTATCTTTGGCTTTGAAGATTACAGGAATTATACTATTTTATACGATGATGAGGGTGGAACCAGACCGGATATCTCCTGGCTGCAGAGCTTGGACGAGCCTGCTCTGGCAATCCCTGTGATAAATCCTTTTATCATTAAGCCCGAATTTAACCCGGAAGTGGATGATGAACTCTTAAAGCCATTGGGGAACATCACCGAAGAAAATATTGTCGTTCTGGTATCGATTACTGTACCGGAAAATGTAGAGAAGATCACAGCTAATTTAAAAGCTCCGTTCATCATCAATTCAGATGAGAGAAAAGGTGCTCAGATTGTTGTAGAGAACCCCGATTACGAGATCAAATATCGCTTTTATGAGCAGCTGCAGGCATATAAGGCTGCAAAGGAGGGCAAATAGTATGTTAGCCCTTTCAAGAAAAGTAAATGAATCCATCATGATTGGAAATGATATAGAAATTACTGTTTTAGAAGTTAAGGGTGACCAGGTAAAGATCGGCATCAGTGCTCCTAAGGCAGTTCCGATCTACAGAAAAGAGATTTATCTGCAGATTAAGGAATCCAACAAAGAGGCAGCAGAAACAACAGCATCTGATGATGTATTGAAGAAGTTGTTCCAGTAAACTCAATAAGTGAGAGAAAAAGAGGCTTTCCAGACATTTGCATCAGCATTTGTATTGGACAGCCTCTTTAAAGATTTCATCTTATCTTACATAATGCTATAAAGCTTTTGTAGTAATCTACCGATATAAGGTATAAGATAATGATCATTATGTCGGAAAATGAGTTTTCCGGTATAAAGAAACTTAACAGTCAAGGACGGCTAAAAATCGTAGTTCATATTGTGGTAGCGATACCAATACACATGGAGGTGTTATTATGGCATTAGAGGTTTTATCCGGAGCAGTATATCGTGATCCAACTAAGAATGTTCCGAATGTTCCGGAACCTGTTGCAATGAATATTGTTGAGGTTCCGGCTGTGGCCAAAACGACCGGTGATAATCCGGCCGGTAGCGAGAGTGAGAACGGCCAGAATCGACAGGCATCCGAAAAACAAATTAAGCAGGCAGTCAGGGATGCGAACAATAAAATGAAAATGATGCACAGAACAAGATGTGAGTTTTCCTATCATGAGGAGACCAAACGGGTATCAATTAAAGTTTATGATGAAGATACCAGAGAGGTAATCAGAGAGATACCTCCGGAAGAAACATTGCAGATGATAGAGAAGATGTGGGAATTGGCAGGTATTCTTGTTGATGAGAAGAGATAGGAGGTGCCAGTATGGCAATTAGATTAAGCGGTTTGGCATCAAATATGGATACGGAAAGCATCGTTGCACAGTTGATGAGTGCACAGCGTATGAAGAAGACGAAAGTTGAAAATAAGAGGACAGAGCTGGAGTGGAAGCAGGAGAAATGGAAAGCGCTAAATTCCAAGATGTATTCCTTCTATAACAATACGGTTTCCAAGATGAAATTACAGACCAGCTATCTTACGAAATCTGTAAAGTCTTCGGATGAAACTAAGGTAACTGCAACGGCTACTCCCGCGGCAGCGGAGGGAACCTATACATTAAAGGTGAATAGTCTGGCTAGTGCGCAATTTGTTACAGGAGCGCAGCTTGGCAGTACTGTAACCGGTAAGACAACCTTGGGCGATCTTTGGATGCCGGCGGGCACTACTAATAAGATAAAGATTACCAACGGTAGTAATACCCAGACGCTTGAGATTAAGGCTGAAACAACAGTTAATGATGTTGTGAAGGCTTTCCAGGATGCAGGGGTAAATGCGTCCTTTGATGCAACTCAGAAAAGATTTTTTATCAGCTCCAAGAGTAGTGGTGCAGCCAGTGCATTTTCCATAACGACGGAAGGGTCCGTTGACCTAACCAAGCTTGGACTGGGCAGCAGTGCTAAAACAGTGCCTGCGGCAGATGCTTCCTTTGAACTCAATGGAACTCCCATGACAAGTGCCACCAATACTGTTGCTGCTAACGGTATTAACTTTAATATGATAAATGCAACAGGAGCCGGTTCCGTAACCCTGAATGTATCAAATGATACTCAGGCTGTCTATGATATGATCAAAAATTTTATTAAGGGATATAACGATGTACTTTCCTCGATGAATGATGCATATTATGCAGACCCGGCAAAGGGATACGAACCTCTGTCTGATGCTCAAAAGGAAGCGATGACTGACGATCAGATAGAGAAGTGGGAGAGTAAGATTAAAGATTCTCTGTTGCGCAGAGATGATACAGCAAATTCACTGATCGGTAGTTTAAGGAATATCTTAAGCAGACCTGTTACTGTGGATAGTAAAGCCCAATATCTGTCTACCTTCGGTATAGTAACGACTGATTATACTGAGAAGGGACTGCTGCACATTAATGGGGATAAGGATGACACCTCCGTGGCCGACAAGGATAATGACTTGATGAAAGCATTACAGGAGGATCCTGACAAGGTTATGACTGTATTTACAAAGTTAGCCAGCGATTTGTACTCAGACTTAACGGACAAAATGAAGAGTACCTCTATGCGTAGTGCTCTGAGCTTCTATAATGATAAGGATATGAAAAAACAGCTGACTGACTATAATGGGGAACTGACTACGATGGAAAGTAAGCTGGAAGATATGGAAAGTCGATACTATAAACAGTTTTCCGCAATGGAGAAAGCAATGTCCCAGATGAATTCAAAGAGTAATTATCTTTCATCCATGCTGGGCGGTAATTAATGTGTGAATGGAAAGAGTAGTCTAGGAGGTAAGTAATATGGCAACCAATGCTGCTGCAGCATACAGCAATAGTAAGATTTTAACGGCATCACCGGCAGAGCTGACATTAATGCTTTATGAAGGTGCAATTAAATTTTGTAATTTAGCATCGATGGCGTTATCCAATCAGGACATGGAAAAAGCAAATATAAATATCATAAAGGCGGAACGGATTATTACTGAGCTCCGTACTACCTTGGATTTTAAGTATCCGGTTGCCAATGAATTTGAATTAGTCTATGAATATATCTATCGCAGGCTGGTAGAAGCAAACATTAAGAAAGACGTGGAAGCTCTGGAAGAAGCCTTAACCTATATTCGTGAAATGAGGGATACCTGGAAGGATGTCATGAAGCTTGCCAAAGGCTCTAATTAGGATGTTGAGAGGATGAAGGGATGGAATTGGATAACCAAACCACGAAGCAGGCTTATATTCAGATGCTGTCAGATGTTCTGAAGAGAAAACTTGCGGTTTTAAACCGACTCATGGAATTAACAGGAGACCAGGAAGTACTGATGAAGCAGGATACCTTTGATGAAGAGGCATTTTCTCGCACAATCGATCAGAAAGGCGAGCAGCTGGAGCTGCTTACGAAACTGGATACCGGTTTCGAACAGCTCTATGAAAATGTACGAGAAGAACTTAGTACACAGAAATCTAAGTATTTCCATGAAATAACCACGATGCAGGAAGATATTGCCTCCATCACGGATCTGAGCGTAAAGCTGCAAGCGATGGAAAAGAGGAACAGGACTAAGCTGGAGCAAATTCTGTCACAAAAGCGCAGGGAGATCAAAAGCTCAAGAATGAGTTCGCAGACAGTAGCAAAGTATTATAAAACCATAGCGAACCAGAATGATACCCCATCTTTTTTTTATGACAAAAAAAAATAAAAATTATCAGCATTAGGTATAAAGTTTTAGAAAAGCATACCGATATATATTACAAGTAAAGTTATTTTACTTAAAGCTTATTCTCCTCGAGGGAGCGTACGGCCGGACAGGAGATAAACTAATAATTACGTAGCATGGATGCTACGAACAACATATTTCAAGGAGGAATACATATGATAGTACAACACAATATGGCAGCAGCCAACACAAACAGGCAGTTAGGTATTACTACTGGTTCATTAGCTAAATCAACTGAGAAGTTATCATCCGGTTACAGAATTAACCGTGCTGGTGACGATGCAGCTGGACTTTCCATTTCCGAGAAGATGCGTGGTCAGATCAGAGGTCTTGAACAGGCTTCCACTAATGCTCAGGATGGTATCTCCTTAATTCAGACAGCAGAAGGTGCACTGAACGAGACACACTCCATTCTTCAAAGAATGAGAGAATTAGCTGTACAGGCTGCAAATGATACTAACGTTTCTGTAGACCGTGATTCCATTAAGGAAGAGCTTGATTCCTTAACAAAGGAAATCGATCGTATTGCAGATCAGACAGAATTCAATACCAAGGTTCTTATGAATGGTTCTTTCTCTACCGGTAAGGAGATGAAGTTCCAGGTTGGTGCGAATGCAAATCAGTACATCGACCTTAGCATCAAGAGCATGAAGGCAGCTAAGCTGGCAACTGGTCTTGACACTGTTTCTACCAAGGTTAGCAAGTTCTCAGATGCTACTAAGGCGATTACCACCATCAACAACGCGATCACTGCTGTATCAACTCAGAGATCTGCACTCGGTGCTGTTCAGAACAGATTAGAGCATACCATCGCAAATGCAGATAATACTGCAGAGAACTTACAGTCCGCTGAGTCCCGTATCCGTGACGTTGATATGGCTAAAGAAATGGTTAGCTACTCCAAGAGTAACATCCTTCAGCAGGCAGCTCAGTCTATGTTGGCTCAGGCTAATCAATCAACACAGGGCGTTTTATCATTATTAAGATAGTACGTACTATTGTAATGACAATAGGGCCGGCCTTTTGGCCGGCCTTATTCGTTTATCTGATGAAGATATCATCTGAAATAGAATAAGGGTTCACTTGAAAAAAGCTTGCAGTATTGATGGTTTAATTAATTAAGGAAAGGTTAACGAATGGGGAGGTAATATGAAGATAAATGAGATAGAACATTTACAAAAGAAGATAGAATTAACGGCAGAATTATTCTACAAACAAAAAAATCAAGAAGGCTATCAGAGTCTGGTTGAAGTGATTGACGGACTGCTGGCAATAACCTCTGAATTAAAAGAAATAGAGGAAAACGAGCAGATTATCATGCTCCGAGATAAATTAACAGAAATACTAAAGGATATAACGGATGCCATGCTGCAAAAGGATACAATCCTGATCGCAGACATGATAAAATATGAAATCATGGAAGTACTGGAGCATGTAGCTGATTTAGAACAATAAAAGAGGTGATATAAAATGCTTTATCAGGATAATATGCAGGCAATGCAGGAGGGGAAAAAGATCCTTTATAGCTACTTAGTGAAGAAAGAAGCTATAGAGGAAGAAGGAAAGCTCTCCGTAACTTCTATACCGACGAAGACTGATATGATGGCGATAGAGATTGAATGCGAAGGGATGCATATCCGTCTGAACAGTAAATATGATCCTTACCAGGAAGCAAAAAAATGGGCAGAACAATACCGTGCAAAGAATCTGGATACCATTGTCGTTATGTTTGGATTGGGAAACGGAGTATTCCTGCGAGAACTGGTGAATCAACTGGAGCATTATCAATATATCATCGTATATGAGCCATCTTATTCGATCTTTAGCCATACATTGGAGAATTATGAACTGACGGACCTGTTCCTGAATGAAAAAATCCTTATCATTGTGAAAGGTGTCAATGATTATGAATACCCCTATCTGATCTCCGGTCTGGTTACCTGGATGAACCTGTTTTCCCAGGTGAAGTGTCTGCATCCAGGCTACGACAAGCTGTTTCCTGATGCATACCGATATTTTCTTGATGTGTTACAGGACAATCAGTTTACGAATTTGATTACAAAGAATACAAGAGAAAAAATCGGTAAATACGTTGCGAAAAATTCCATTACTAATATGGTTTATATAAAAGACTCAATCTCTTTCTGGGATCTGCAGGAGCAGTTACCCAAAGATATCCCGGTAGTGATCATATCGGCAGGCCCTTCCTTGAATAAGAACGTTGAAGTGCTGAAGCAGGCGAAAGGAAAAGCAATCATTATGGCAGTGGACAAGGCTTACCTTACTTTACTTCAGCATGGGATTGAACCTGATTTTGTAGTTTTACTCGATGTAGTAAAGCCACTATCAAGCTGTGGAAATAAGCCGGGTTTCACAACTCCTCTCTTATGTCTTCTGGAGGGAAGCCAGCAGATCATGGAGAATCATGCAGGTCGAAAGGTTGTCTTCCAATGCTCTGAGTATATGACTCATTATTATGAGGCGTACGGAAAGAGTATGAAGGATGTTAAGTCCGGTGGTTCGGTATCAACCTCTGCATTTGCTTTGTGTGCTGTTGCCGGTTTCAAACGCATTGTCCTGATCGGCTCCAACCTGGCCTATGACAATGGGGTTTCTCATGCAGGTGGCTATGCAGACCTATATGCTAATGAAATGGAGCTGTTCGTGGAGGACATCGAAGGTAAGCAGGTCAAGACCAGATACGACTGGTATTCCTTCCTACGCTGGTATGAGAATGCAATCCTGCAAATGGAGGACTATGACGTAATCAATGCTACCGAAGGCGGTGCCAATATTAAGGGAACCCGTAATATGACACTGCAGGAAGTGGTTGATCAATATTGTACGAAAGAGATCGACTGCTTGTCTATCATAAATTCGATGGAGCCAAGCTTCAACGCCGAAGCAATCGGTATCATTCGTGCGAGGCTCACAATTGCAAAACAGGATCTGACAGAGATACAGAAAAAAGTGAATAAGGTAATAGCTGATTGTCAAAAGTTAATTACAGACATCAAATTAAATAAGAATTATACTGCTGAAAGCAGGCGTTTCCTTAAGCTGGTTACTGAAACCAATGCATTTGTTGAGGAGAAGGAAATTACATCTGTAATTAATCAATATATCCTGAGTATCGGGGTAAACGAAATAGAAGAATTATATTTTATGTCAACGGACAAAGAAAGGGATGAAATTCTTTCCTATATTAATACGGAGAAGATTTACCGAAATATAACAAAAGCCTGTGATTATATTGCTCCACTGATTGATCAGGTTCTTCAGACGTTATAATCTTTTTTGGGGGTGAGAATTAGATGAATATCTTGGCTGTAATTCCCGCCAGAAGCGGTTCTAAGAGCGTTCCTCATAAAAACATCAGATTAGTTAACGGAAAGCCTATGCTGGCTTATTCCATAGAGCATGCAAAAAAGTCTGCTTATATCAACCGAATTATCCTTAGTACGGACAGCGAGGACTATGCACGCATTGGCAGGGAATATGGAGCGGAGGTTCCTTTTCTGCGCCCTGCGGAGTTCGCTACGGATACGGCTTTGGACATCGATGTTTTCTACCATTGTCTGAAATTTCTGGAAGAAGAGGAAGGATTTATAGCAGATATCGTGGTACAACTGAGGCCGACCTATCCAATCCGTGAAGTTGCGGATATTGATGCAATGATTAAGATTTTGATTGATTCCCATGAGGTAGATTCTGTGCGGAGCATTGCTCCGGCTAAGGAAATACCCTATAAGATGTGGCACAGGCAGGCAGACGGCAGTATCACTCCGGTTATGACGGATATCCCGGAATGTTATAATATGCCGAGGCAACAGCTGCCGAAGATTTATTATCAGAATGCCTGCATCGATGTGGTACGCGGAGAGGTGATTCTTAATCAGCACTCTATGTCCGGGAACCGAATTTATGGTTATGAGATGAGCAAGAATTATGATATTGATACCGAGGAAGAATTTGCTGTAGCAGAGGAATTCCTAAAGATTACCTCCGGAAACAGAAGGTTTGTTTTCGACATTGACGGAGTCATCGCTAGGTTGCAAATGAACAATGATTATGCTTTGTCGGAGCCAAATATAGATATGATCCGTGTAGTCAACAAGCTGTATGACCTTGGAAATTATATTGTGTTACATACAGCCAGGGGTTATGTCACGGGGATTGATTGGAGCGGGATTACGAGGAAGCAGCTGTCGGATTGGGGACTTCAGTATCATGAACTTCATTTCGGAAAGCCGAATGCAGACTATTACGTGGATGATAAGATGTTGAGCATGAATAAGTTATTGGAATTTTTTTTATAGCAAATTGAAGGACGAATACTGCAGAAAAGAATAAGTTCGAGCGCTGATTTTGATGTGCAGGTACCATACTCCCGAATAGGAGAAAATATGAATTTGTAGGAAAATAACCATATTGTAATGAATGGTTATTTATATTATGATAGATTTAGTCGATATATATAATATGATGTAACTGAACGAAGTTACGTATGGCGAAGCTGTATAAAAGCGAATGGGGAGTATTCTCTTTCATAAGAATAGGAGCGTTGGCATGAATAACGAGAAGAATATGTTTGAGGATCTGTTTATTTTCGAGATGGCCAACAGTCATCAGGGCAGTGTGGAGCATGGGATCGATATTATCAAGGCGATGAGCAGAATCGCACGTAAATATAATATTAAGGCTGCAGTAAAGCTGCAGTACCGTAATCTGGAGACCTTTATCCACCCGGATTATAAGGATCGCACCGATGTGAAGCATATTCCGAGATTTATGAGTACCAGACTGAATTTTGACCAATTCACTCAGTTGGTGGATGCCATCCATGATGAGGGCCTGATTGCCATGAGTACGCCCTTTGATGAGGATGGGGTAGACTGGTGTATGGATCAGGGAATTGATATTATTAAGGTAGCCAGCTGCAGTGCGTTGGACTGGCCCCTTCTCACCAAGATTGCATATACTCATAAGCCTGTTATCATTTCTACGGGCGGTAAGGTATTATCAGATATAGACAAGCTCTATAATTTCTTTACACATAAGGGATGCGAATTCGCATTTCTTCATTGTATTGCCGAGTATCCGGCTCCTCTTGACCAGCTTCAACTGGATTTCATTGACAGGATGAACCGCCGATATCCGGAAGTAACGATCGGCTATTCAGGCCACGAGAATCCCAATGATAATATTGTGCCTATGCTGGCTATTGCGAAGGGTGCCAAAATATTGGAACGCCATGTCGGTCTTCCGACTGAGACGATTACCCTGAATTCCTACTCCATGAATCCGGAGCAGACAGATCATTGGGTGAAGGCAGTCCTGGATGCGAAGATGATCTGCAGGACCAAGAAAGAGAATGACAAATATGTCAGCCAGGAGGAGGTAGATTCCCTCCGGTCCCTGATGAGAGGTGTGTATCTGAAGCGTGAGGTCAAGATAGGCGATCCGATCATGCTCGATGATGTATTCTTTGCAATGCCGCTGAACGAGAAGCAGATGACCAGCGGTGAATTCACCGAAGGAATTGAAGCAAGCCGTAATTATGATGTCAATGAACCATTATTTGAAAAGAAAAAGCTTACAGATATCGGACTTGTCAGAAGCGTGGTGCACGACGCAAAGGGTATGCTGTATGAGGCAGGAATTGCCCTCGGTAAGGATTTTACCGTAGAGCTGTCCCACCATTACGGAATGAAGCATTTCAGACAGACAGGGGCTATCATCATCAGTATCATCAACAGGGAATACTGCAAGAAGCTGCTGGTTATTCTCCCGGGGCAGAAGCATCCGGTACATATGCATAAAGTCAAGGAGGAGACCTTCCAGCTGCTGTATGGTGATCTGACAGTGAACATTGAGGGAAAAGATACCTATATGAAACCGGGGGATATCCAGACGGTACTCAGGGAGCAGAATCATTCGTTTACCTCAACGAAGGGTGCGATCTTTGAAGAGGTATCCACGACGCATATAAAGAACGACTCCTACTATGATGATCCGATTGTCAAGGCCCTGGATCCGATTGAGCGGAAGACGATTTTACAGAAGTGGTAAAAGATAGCGTAGGAAGACTATATAAGAAAAGTCGTGGATGTTTGGGATGAAAAATGGACGGAATTTGAAAGAGAAGATAAAATATTGGGGACAGTTGATCTTTTTGCCTGTCTATGGAATTTCTTTTTTGTTCCCCAGAAGTAGAAAAATCTGGCTGTTTGGCAGTACTTTTGGTAGAAGATTTGCAGATAACCCGAGATATTTATATCTTTATATAAGTCAAAAGCACAAAGACAATATTAGACCTGTATGGATTAGTCAGAATAGACAGGTAGTCAGCCTCTTGACTAGCAATGGCTATGAGGCTTATTATTATCGTTCGCTAGCAGGAATTTGGCATTGCCTTAGAGGAAAAATATATATTTTTGATAATTATTCTAAGGATATATCATTCTGGCTGTCGGGAGGAGCGGTTAAATTTAATCTTTGGCATGGTACCGGAAATAAGAGAGCAAATCACGACAATGAATTTGACAAGTTTAGGCACCCCAGAAATACGTGGGAACGTTTTTTAACGTTCCCTCGAAGACTGTCTGATGAGAAACCACATCATTACACACTGGCTACTTCCGAACCTTTGGCAGTAATCACATCATCAGCATTCAATACTCCGCCGGAGCATGTTATTATAGACGGTTATCCAAGAATGGATGGTGTGTTGGATGATGCTTTCAAAAACCTGCTAACCGAAAAAGAAGCGATCAATCTGAGAAATATAAAAAAGTGGAAATCAGAAGGAAAAATCATTGATTTTTATATGCCAACGTTCCGAGATTCTGAAAAGAAATTTTTTGAGATCATGGATTTAGCTCAATTTAATATGTTTCTTACAGAAAATAAGATCGTATTTGTAATTAAACTGCATCCCAAATCAAAGCTTAAAGAAGAGTTCAGTAAGATTCAGTATTCCAACATTTACTGTGTGGATTCTGAGATTGATCCATATACTTTTTTGAAATATGTAGATATCCTTACAGCGGATTATTCATCAATCTATTCAGAATATATGCTGCTGGATAGACCGGTGGTATCATTTTTTTATGATTATGAAGAATACACAGCAAATACTCGCCTTGGATATGTTTCGTTTGATGAATACATGCCGGAGATCAGAGCTTTTAATATGGAGGAACTGATGTCAGCTACCCTTGCGGTGCTGGAGGAGGATATACATAAAACCGATCGAATTCAGTCTAAGAACAGAATGTGGAAGTACCAGAACAAAGGTGCATGCGAGAGCCTTACCCAGCAAATATTGAAGCTATTAAGATTCCGGGAGAGCAGCCTATGAAAATAGAAAATATTAATCAGTATTTATTTCATAAGTTAGATAAATTGATAGATAACGGGAAACTGAATGATAAGAAGATAGTGTTATTCGGACTGAACACCTCTTCCTATAGCACTAAAAATTACCTTGAGGACAAGGGATATCAAATTACAGCTTATATTGATAATGATCAAAAAAAGCTTGAAGACGTCAATGAAATGATTGATACCTTACTACCGAGACAGATGAGTAAGGAAGATTATCTGAGAATCAAGGATAAATTTGTTAGGGCATATACACCTGATGAATTCCTGGGGACATTTATAGACAATGTAGTTATCCTAATTGCATCAAAATATTATGTCCAGATGTGCAAACAGCTGGAGAATATGGGTTATGTGGAAGAAAAGCATATTATAAAAACTGCTGATTTCTATGATCTGAATCATGTTCTCACGGAAGATTGGATGGAAGGCTTAAGAGAATTACAAGGAGACGAAATAAGACAGATTCAGCTTCAGATACTGGAATATTTGAAAAAGGTATGTAAAGAAAATGAGTTACGTTATTATCTGTGCGGAGGTTCCTTGCTGGGTGCAATCAGACATAAGGGCTATATACCCTGGGATGATGATATTGATGTCGCAATGCCTCTGCCCGATTACAAGAAACTAATAGAATTATTAAGATTCGACAATAGATATCAATTGGTATCAATTTATAATCATCCGGACGAGTATTATAATTTTTTTATGAGGATGATTGATACGAATACTGTCATGAAGTCATGGGAGTATCCATTTCTTATGACTAGCGGTGTAAATATAGATATTTTTCCATTGTTCGGCATGCCGGATAATAATAAAGAGATAGATTACTTTTATAATCGGATCAGAAATCTCAATACCAGGTTTATTGAAAGCTATATTGAGTTTTCAAAGGAAACACCGGAGCTTCTTAAGGAGAGAGCCAAACTCCGAAAAAGGATTGTTGATATGATGGAACAGTATCCCTTTGATGAATCTGAAAGGATAGGTTATTTATTAAGCAAGTACCGGGAAAAGGAAATAATGAGCAGAAGCATATATGACAAAATGATCGAGGTGCCTTTTGAGAACAGTGAATTTAGTATAGCTTCCGGTCATATTGAATATTTGGAGATAATCTTTGGAGATTATATGAAACTCCCCTCTAAAACAGATCAATTTACAACTCATAATTATCGAGCTTTTATGAAGGAGTAGAATATGAATTATGCGTTTATCCTTGCCGGTGGTGTCGGCAGTAGAATGAATATGGGATCCATGCCAAAACAATTTCTGATGGTTCAAGATAGGCCTGTTATCAGTTATTGTCTGGAAATATTCGAAAAGCATGAGCTGATAGATAAAATTCTCATAGTGGTTGCAGATGAGTGGAGAGATTTTGTAGAGGAATGGGT
This sequence comes from Bacillota bacterium, assembly GCA_023414985.1. Classification (GTDB taxonomy): domain Bacteria; phylum Bacillota; class Clostridia; order Lachnospirales; family Lachnospiraceae; genus Mobilitalea. Next base: position 12,944 of record JAEZLY010000250.1, read on the forward strand.
TGAGAAAGAGCACATCAGTAAGGCTTCCTTCTATGCCCAGCCGGGCAGAACGAGGCAATATTCCATTTATAGCGGATTACAGGCACTTGACGGCATTGCTCAAATAGATGATATCGTAATCATCCACGATGCAGCGAGACCCTGTGTATCAGATCAGATCATTACGGATTGTATCAGCGGTGCATTGGAAGAAGAGGGCGCGATGCCTGTAATTACCGTAAAAGACACCGTTTATTACAGCAAGGATGGGAAGAGCATAGCGGGATTGCTTAACAGGGATGAGTTATTTGCTGGACAGGCACCGGAGAGCTTTCGATATGGGAAATATTATCGGATTCATCAGGAAATGCCGGATGAAGAGCTGGAAATGATCCGCGGCAGCAGTGAGATTGCCTATAAAAAAGGAATGAAAATTAAGCTTGTTCAAGGTTCTGAAGGTAATATAAAAATTACAACTTTGGAGGATCTGGAAAAGTTCCGCATTTTACTGGAGAACAGCAGAAAATAAAGATTGGAAGGGTGACTCATGAAGGCCTATGTTTTGCACGGGATTAATGATCTGCGATATGAGGATGTAAATGAGCCTGAGATACCCGAGGGTTGGGCTTTAGTAGAGGTTAAAGCGGCAGGTATTTGCGGATCGGATATCCCAAGGATTTACGAAACAGGTACCTATCATTTCCCTACAATTCCGGGCCATGAATTTTCTGGTAAAGTGGCAAAGGTATCAGCCGGGGGAAATAAGGAATTGATAGGCAAAAAAGTCGGAGTATTTCCTTTGATACCATGTAAAAGCTGCAGAAGTTGTATTCGTGAAGAGTATGAAATGTGTAGTAATTATAATTATTTGGGCTCACGTACAGACGGTGGTTTTGCTGAATATGTGATAGCACCGGAGTGGAATCTTATCCCGTTACCGGATGAAGTCTCTTATGAAGAAGCAGCGATGCTGGAACCCATGGCTGTCGGAATACATGCACTCAGGCAGGTTCCGTTGGATGAGATCAAGAATATCGTGATTTTCGGACTTGGACCGATTGGAATGATGATGGCGCAGTGGGCAAGGATACTGGGATTAGAAGATATCCTGCTGGTAGCTAATAAGGCGCCTCAGGCTGAACTTGCACAGAGACTTGGATTTACTAGGGTGTGCGACAGTTCAAAGGATAATGTCAGGGACTGGATTATGAAGAATACGGATGGAATCGGTGCAGATCTTGTGGTAGAGGGTGTCGGAAGCAATCGGGTACTGAGTGATTGCCTCGAGGTGGTCAGAGCGAAGGGTAATGTTCTGATTGTCGGAAATCCGAAGGATAATCTTCAGCTGGATAAAGCCTTATTCTGGAAGATACATCGTAATCAGCTTAGACTTTATGGAACCTGGAACTCAAGCTATACGGGAAAGCCGGAGGATGACTGGCATCAATCGGTTCAAGCTTTAAAGGAAGGTAAAATGAATGCAAAGGCTCTGATCACACATTTTCTGGATTGGGATGAGCTGGATAAAGGACTTAAGATAATGAAGGAAAAGACAGAGTACTCTTGTAAGGTAATGATTACAAGATAGAGGAGGACAGGCTTATGAACAAGGAGATGGGTAGTGCAGCTATATCAGCTTCGCTGATGTGCTTGAAATTAAAGGATTTAGAGCGGGACATCAGAGCAATGGAAGAAGAAAAGGTGGAGTACCTTCACATAGATGTGATGGACGGGGAATTTGTACCGAACTTTGGTCTTGGAATTGACTATATTAATGGTATTCGGGAAATGACTAATATTCCTCTGGATTTTCATATGATGGTAAGTCGCCCGGAGGACAAGCTGGAATGGTTGAAGCTGCGTAGTACCGATAACATATCAATCCATTATGAAAGTACTATTCATGTGCAGAGGACCTTGGTGAGGGCGAAAGCTTATGGGTGTAAGGTGTTTCTGGCGATTAATCCGGGAACACCGATCTATTCTGTAGAAGAGGTATTGGATTATATTGATGGAATCAATGTTCTTGAGGTAAACCCGGGCTTCGCGGGTCAACGTATAGTAAAGAGCTGCATACCTAAGGTAGAAAAGCTTGAAAGATATCTGAAAGAAGTAGGATATGGAGATCTGAAGATTCAGGTTGATGGAAATATCAGCTTTGAGAACGGACCAATTCTTAGAAAAAACGGTGCAGATATTTTTGTTGCAGGAAGCTCAAGTATTTTTAATGGTGATGATTTGAGAGAAAATATCAGGAAGTATAGGGAAGTGCTGAGATAGCTATGAAAAGGATGGATAATACTTTGAATAATCCGCTGATATCGATTATTGTGCCGGTTTATAATGTGGAAAAGTATTTAGAGATGTCTGTGAGAAGCATCATAAATCAGACCTACTCAAATCTTGAGATAATTCTTGTTGATGATGGCTCAACGGATAAAAGTGGAGAACTATGCGACCGCCTGGCAGATGACGATGGCAGAATAAAAGTAATCCATCAGGAGAACAAAGGGCTTGGAGCTGCTCGAAATACAGGGATCAACCATATGGCTGGAAATTATCTGATGTTCATAGACAGCGATGATGAATTAGAGACAAACGCTGTTGAGATATTGTATTCCAAAATAATAGAACATAAAGCAACCATGTCTGCCTGCGCCCTGTCTCCGTCTTTTAAACAGGGGATGCCAACAAAACAGGGAGCGGATAAGCAGAGGGCAAGCATGGAATTACTTAGCGGTATGGAATATTTGTTAAAGTATAGACATCCCTCTGCTTGTTGTATTTTATACGATAGAAAGATATTTGCGAAAGTTCGTTTTAAAGAAGGAATCCTGTGCGAAGATACACAATTGATCCCACGGCTTCTGGTTAAGGTGACAAAACTCATATTTGTCGGAAATATCAAATTATATTATTATCTGAAGCATGAAGATTCCATCATGCAGAACTTTAGAAAAGCCAGCTTACATCCTGATATGGCTGTGGTTACTTATGAGAATATCGGTTATTTTCGCAAGTATTATGGAAAAAGTTCGGATATTGCTGAGAAAATGATGGTCTATCATATAGAACAGTGTCTGCGTAAGTTCGCAGATACTCGGGAATGTAATGAGAGCTTCAAAAAATTATTCCGCAATATGATAGAAAAATATTGTTATGACATCTGCCAAAGCGAGAGAATGGCGGATAAACTAAAAGAGGCTGCATTAGCAGTAGCAGCATATCCAGAAAAGGCACTTGTTCAGTTGAAATGGGATGAAATATTTGAAGCTTGTGAAAATCATCGTAGAGAGTTTGAAAATAATAGTATTAGTACAATAGAAAGGTTTTCTTATAACTCCACAGCAAATAATAATAGTGGGACTATAACAGATGAAAAATACACTTACGAAAAGATGGAAGCACTGAATTTCAAGGTGGATAAGTTTAAGAATTATTATAACATGCTGAATCATTGGCTAAAGCTTAAATATGAAGGGAAAGAGCTTTGTACATGGTTTATAGATAAAAACATTAAGACAATAGCAATATACGGTATGGGAGAAATGGGAAACCGCCTTTATGATGCATTGAGAGGAAGTAATATTAAAGTATCTTATGCTATAGACAAAGCAGCCGGTTATTCTTATTCTGAAGTAAAGGTATATGATATAGGTAATGATTTACCGGCAGTAGATGCAATTGTTGTTACTGCTACCTTTGCATATAACAGCATAAGAGAGAAATTGGGGAAAGTGATTAATTGTAGAGTTGTTAATCTGGAAGAAATTATCTATGGGATAAAATAATTATTAGTTGAAATGAGAATATATAGAGTGGTTTACCAAATAACAAAATAAGGAGAGTGGGTCTTATGAAGAAAGGGATAGTAGCAATGATATCTACAACCGTTGGAGTTATTGCAGGTATGACAGTGAATAGTATCATTACCGGAAAGCATTTAGAGGAGACGGGAAAGAAAGTTGATAAGTTTAAAAATTATTATAATATGCTTAACCAGTGGCTTGTATTAAAACAGAAAAGTAAAAGTCTTGTAGAATATTTTGAAAAGAATAATTATAGAAAAATAGCTATATATGGAATGGGAGAGATGGGTACACGATTGTGTGATGAATTAATCGGTTCGGAAATTAAGGTGGCCTATGCTATTGATAAAAATGCTGGAAATACCTATTCGGATATCGCGATAATAAAACCGGAAGATGCTGAAGATAACGTCGATGTAGTAGTGATAACAGCTATATTTGCAGTGAATGAAATAGAGAAAGATATATCAAAATATTTCACATGCCCGATTATATCACTTGAGGATATCGTATTTGATATCTAAACATGTTTGAATAGGAGATTAATATGATACCCAAAATAATTCATTTCTGTTGGTTTGGTGAAAAAGAAATTCCTGATGAGTACAGAAAATATATACATTCCTGGAAAATATATTGCCCTGATTATAAGATCATATGTTGGAGTGAGAAAAATTACGATATTCACAAAAATAAGTATATGGAAGAGGCTTATAAACAAAAAAAATGGGGTTTTGTTCCGGATTATGCAAGGTTGGATATTATATATAGATATGGTGGCTTTTACTTGGACACAGATGTTGAAATGTTAAAAAGTTTAGACGGTTTACGTAATAATAAAGTATTTTTTGGACTTGAAAGTAAAAACTTTGTCGCCTTAGGTTTAGGATTTGGGGCTGAAAAAGGTAATCCATTAATCAAACAACTGATGGAACATTATGAAAATCTGGATTTTAAGGTAAGAGAAGATGGAATGGTTCTTTCTGATGCTAGTCCGGTCATACAGACGGCAAAGCTTAAATCCATTTATCAGACAAGCTTTTCAAAAGATAAATTATATAGATTTGGTGATTTGACTATTTATCCTACCGAATACTTATGTCCTGAGAATACTGTTACGGGAAATGTTGAAATCACTAATAATACCTATTTGTGGCACCATTATTCAGGGTCTTGGCTTACAAAAAGACAAAAAGTTGTAGGGAAGATACGGCAAAAACTAAATAAATATTTACCAAAAGCGCTGGCAAAAATGTACGGAGATCAAATTGAACGTTTGATTATCAGAAAGACGAAAAATTAGAGACCGTTACTTTTAAAGTTTTATTGTGCAAAACTATATTTTGGAGGTCAATGATATGGATCAATATCCCTTAGTATCAATATGCAGTCCTTGTTATAATCATGAAGCATATTTAGAAGATTATTTTAAAGGAATCATATCACAAACCTATGCAAGAATTGAACTGATCCTGATCGATGATGCTTCACAAGATAACTCGGTAGATGTTATTAAGCGTTGGCTTCCTAAGTTAAATGAGAGATTTGAACGAGTTGTTTTTATTGAAAATGAGAAAAACCAGGGAATTGTAAAGAACTGTAATAAGGCAATTCTGGAAGCCAAGGGAGATTATATCAAATTATTCGCTACGGATGACATTATGCTGAATAATGAAATACAGGTAAAAATAGATGCTTTTATACAAGACCCGGAAATCGATATGCTTTATGGCAATGGGTATATTGTGAAGAATGACTATTCCTTCGGGCAGGATTACAGACAATTTGAAAAGTTTAATTGTAATCAGAAGGCAACATCCGGAGAGGCACTATTTCAACGTTTATTATACTCAAATTTTATCCCGGCACCTACCTGTATGATAAAGAAGAGTATATTTACGAGATTTGGTTTATATGATGAGAGTATTAACCAAGAGGACTATGAATATTGGGTTAGAATCTCAAGATTTGCAAAGATAGGATATATCAGTAAACCAACGATATGCTATCGTCGAAGTGTAGGTTCTACCTCTAATTTTTCCGGTAGGAATGGTGAGCTACGCTTTATTAGTATGTGGGGAGGTAAAAAGAAGGTTCTGAAAAAATATATAAAGTATATCTCTCCGGACAAGAGAAAGAGTTATATTGATAATTTTTATCGGATGCTGTTAACAGATACAATGGAATATAATTACAAAGATCTTGCTATAAGAACCTACAGAATGATGAAAAAGCTGGAAATCAAATTGGAGAATGATGAAAAGAGAGACCTTATTCTGTTCCTATTAAATCCTTTTTCTAAAATTAATATTAAAAAAGCATATAACTTTTTTTATGGTTTGTTAATAAGGAAGGTGAAGCAATGATATCTTATCTTGATATGAAATATCTGCATGACACATTGGAAAATGAAATACTTGGGGCTATGAAGCGAGTATATGATAATAACTGGTTTATCTTAGGGAACGAGCTTGAATTATTTGAGCAAGAATATGCCGATTACTGCGGTACAAAATACTGTGTAGGTGTAGGAAATGGTTTGGAGGCTCTTACTCTCATCCTTCAAGGATATGGAATTGGCCAAGGTGATGAGGTTATCATTCCCGCCAATACGTTTATTGCTACCGCACTGGCTGTAAGCTATTCGGGTGCTAAACCGGTATTGGTTGATGCGGATATGGATACATACAATATAAATACATCACTAATCAGAGATAAAATAACCTCTAAGACAAAAGCAATTATTGCTGTTCATCTTTACGGAAGACCCGCGGACATGAATACAATTAATAAAATTGCAGATGAATTCGGGCTAAAGGTTATCGAGGATGCTGCTCAGGCACATGGCGCAACCTATTATGGGAAAAGAACCGGAGGACTTGGACATGCTGCCGGATTTAGCTTTTATCCGACAAAAAATCTTGGGGCATTAGGTGATGCAGGAGCTATAACAACGGATGATGAGGAATTGGCTCATAGAATTAGGATGCTTCGTAATTATGGGTCAGAAAAGAAATATAATCACGAATATAAAGGGCACAATTCACGATTGGATGAAATACAAGCGGCTGTTTTGAGAACTAAACTGAAACACTTGGATCAATGGACGAGAGAGAGACAGGATATAGCAACCCACTATATTAATCATATAAAGAATAAAAATATTATCTTGCCTAAGATAAATTCCGATATAAATAGTGTGTGGCATATCTTCCCTATATTATGCAGTAATCGCGATTTGTTGCAAAAAAGGCTATTGGATATGGGGATTGCTACAGCGATTCATTATCCGGTTCCAATTCATTTACAGAAGGCTTATCGAGACCTGGATTGTAAAGAAAATGATTACCCATGGGCTGAAACAATTGCTTCTAAGGAATTATCATTGCCATTGTGGCAAGGCATGAAGGAAGAGGATTTGGACACGATTGTAGATGCTGTTTCAGCTTTTAATTGATGGACGATAGAAGGGGGTACCTATTTGCAGATTGTTAAATATGCATTTCAGCAGCATGGTGATGACAGGGGATTGTTAATTGCACTTGAGGCCTTTAAGGACATTCCTTTTGAAATTAAGAGGGTGTATTATATGTATGACACTGTTGAGGGTGTACGTAGAGGATTTCATTCTCACAGGACGCTGGAACAGATACTTATCTGCATTAATGGCTCATGTAAAGTACTTCTTGATAATGGTAAAGAGAAGAAAATTATTTCATTGGAGAAAAGGTATGAAGGTTTATATGTACCGAAAAATATGTGGAGAGAAATGTATGATTTTTCACCGGATGCTATATTGATGGTACTGGCTTCTGATTATTATAATGAAGAGGATTATATAAGAAATTATGATGATTTTCTGAAATCGATTGAAAATTTTGATGACTAGGTGAGGAAGATGATAATCGATCAAGAGCTCCAAGGTAGATATGTAACATTAAAAGCAGTAGAACTTCAGGATTCCGAATTTATTCTTAAGCTGAGGACTGATATTAGATTTAGTAAATATATTAATGCAACAAAAAATGATATTGAAGTACAGAGACGTTGGGTTAACTGTCAAAGGGAAAGAGAAGGCGATTATTATTTTACCGTAAATAGCTGCGGTGGTAGTAAAATTGGATTAATATCTCTGTATAATATAGATCATACTGGAGCTGAATGTGGAAGATGGATATCAGAAGGTAATGCTATTGAAAATTTAGAGACAATTAAACTAATACATGAATTTGGTTTTGATATGTTGGGATTAAATCAGATATATACCCAGACAGTGAAAGAAAACTTATCCGTTGTTAGTTTTTGGAAAAGATTTGGTGGTTATTTTGATGGTTATGTAGATATAGAACCTTTTAAGTTATATAGAAATGTTGTTAAAAAAGAAATATATCATAATGAAATAGTAATGAAATTGAACAATCTACTTTATAAACAGTAGGAGGTCTTATGGAATATCAAAATACTGAAATATTAAGCATAGCAAAAGGGATTTTTGAGACGGAAGATATAACTATGAGTACATCAAGAGGAGATGTTAGTTCATGGGATTCATTGGCACATGTTATGCTAATATCTGAAATTGAAACGAAATTCAAAATAGGGATTCCCTTTGAAGAAATATCTAAAATAGAGAAGCTTCAGGACCTTATAAAATATATCGGGTGATAATATGAAAAATTTATTGTTGTCAAATATTAATATACACTCACTTCTTCGTAAACTAGATAAAGAGTATGAATTTGATACCAGTGATGGATATAATGGTTGGATTTCATACATTTATACTAAATTAGACTTGTCAGTGGTCGAATACAATAATGTTTTTATATTATTAGATGGTTATGAACTTAAAAAAGAAGTAAATTTTGAGATGATTAATTCTTTATTTAATAAGATATCAGGAATTGCAAAAATAAATGTTGCAACCAAGTTTTGGATATCCGATATACACATTTTATGCAAAGAAATTAACGAATCTAGTATAAATGATAATTATGAATTTTCATTTAAGTATAATCAGTTATTGAATTCCATTGTAATTGAAAATAAAAATATATATAAATTTCCTTTACGTGAGGCTGTTGAAGAAATAGGAGCAAAGCAATTTTATTCATCTAAGATGTGGTATCTGGCATCAATAAAGTATTCAAGTGTGGGTGAAACTACAGTTCAACAAGAAATTGATAGAATAATAAATGTAATCAAACGAAAAAAATGTTTAATCCTTGATATGGATAATACTCTATGGGGAGGAGTGATCGGAGAAATTGGTTTTGAAAATATAGATGTAAGTGAAAGATTTCAGGATTTTCAACGTAGAATAAGGGAGATAAAAGATAAAGGTATTATATTGGCAATAGTTACCAAGAATAATTATTCAGATGCAATAACGGCATTTCAGAATAAAAGCATGGTTTTAGATCAAGACGATTTTATACAAATTTGCGCGAATTGGAATAATAAAGCCGATAATATTTTGAACATAGTAAAAGCTTTGAATATCGGACTTGATGCAGTTGTATTTATTGATGATAATCCTGTTGAGAGAGAAAATATAAAGCTTAACCTACCAATGGTCTCAGTTCCTGAATTTCCGAAAGATACCTCTATGCTAAATAACTTCGCTATCGAGTTATATAAAGATTTTTTTTATAATCCCAAACCGGTGGAAGAAGATAATAAAAAAACCTCTATGTATAGGGATAATATCAAACGTGATGAATTAAGAATAGAATATAAAGATATTTCTGACTATATAAGACAACTCAAAATAATTATAAATTTTAGAATAGCAAAAAATACTGATATTCCAAGAATATGCGATCTTTCTCGTAAGACTAATCAGTATAATACGTCTTCCCAAAGATATAGTGAAAAAGAATTGTCTATGATTTTAAAAGATTCTAATTATAAATTATATATTGCAGAAGTAAGTGATAGAATTGGCGATTCTGGGTTATGTATAGTATGTATTATAAAGATAGAAAATGATATTGCGGTGATTGAAAACTTTTTTATGAGCTGCCGTATTATGGGTAGAAAAATTGAACATGCCTTTTTGGACCATGTAATGGACAAACTATATAATGATGGTATTCAAACTATTATTGGTTTATACATTAAGACAGAGCGTAATGTTCCAGCGAAAGAATTGTTTACGGATAATAATTTTACTGAAACAGTAATTAGCGATATGAAAAGTGAATTTAAATTAAAGGTTAATCAATGGAAAATTGCGTCAAAAGGGCTTATTGAGGTAGAGGAAAATGAATATTGATCATTTTGGTGTAGCAGTGAGAAATATATCTTTAGCATTAAAGGAATATGAGTTACTTGGATTCTATCCTATTGAAAGTTTGTATACAGATAAGGATAGGAATATAAAAATACAATTTATTGAGAATCATCAAGGGTATCGGTTAGAATTAATAGAAGTAGACAATATACAAAATCAATCTCCAATAAATTCATATATTGAGAAAAGTGCTCACTCAATTTACCATATTTGTTACCATACGAATAATATAGAACAAGAGATTGAAGAGTTAAGAAAGAATGGGTATATAATATTATCGAAACCAGATGAAGCAATTGCCTTTCATAACAGAAGAGTGGCTTTTTTATTTCATAAAAGCATTGGTATAATTGAATTGGTTGAAATCATCTAGCATGTCTGAATAACTGGAGGGAACAATGTATAATTTGGAGGATGAGAAGTCGAAACTGGAATCTATAGCGGAAGATTCTATTTATGCAATAGGGGTAATACCTGTTACTACGAAATATTGTGGCGAAATTTTTTTAAGATATATGAGACCAGGGAGTGTTTTAGAATTAGGTCCTGCAGAAGGTGTAATGACAGATATTCTTTATCCCAAAAATAAGAATGATTATACTATCGTTGATGGTAGTATGAAATTTGTTAGGGAACTAACCGATAGATATCCGGGTATTATAGGTATATACGAACTATTTGAGGACTTTAAACCTGAAAGGAAATTCGATAATATAATATTAGGACATGTTTTAGAACATGTTTTGCAGCCGGTGGAATTGTTAAAAATATGTAAAAACTGGTTAGCTAAAGATGGAAGGATTTTGACAGCGGTTCCTAATAAAAATAGTATTCATAGACAAGCTGCAGTTAAAATGGGATTATTGAAAGCGTTGGATGATTTTAGTGAGAAAGATATTCGTCATGGACATAGAAGGGTTTATGGGATAGCATCACTAAAAGAAGATTTTGCTAATGCAAATTTGAATATAATTCAGATGGGTGGATATTGGTTAAAGCCTTTATCAGATAGACAATTAGAAGAAAATTGGACGTTAGAAATGTTAAATGCATTTTTATATTTAGGAGAATTATATCCGGATATTGCTGCTGAGATATATATTATTGCAGAGTAATAAAATAAATTATTGTCCATCATAAAGAGGGAAATTAATTATGACAATACAAGAAGAAAATGAAATGAGAGCAAAAGCATTATTGGGAGTTATTAATAATGGTTTATTAGATGCTGGAGCTATAGAGAATTTTACATATCATCATCTTGCATCAATAAAGTGGGTATATAATATTGATTTGTTTAAAACTGTATCGAATAAAATATATGATTTAAATATAAAAAAAATAAAAGGAAAGAGTAAGATTAAAATAGCATTTTTAAATAATTATGCTTCAACTTGGGCTTGTACTAGATTATATAAAATGCTGGAAGAAGATGATAGATTTGAACCATATATCTTAGTTGTTCCGTTCTATAACGGAACAGAAATTACTATAATGGATACCTATAAAAAAACATCAGAATATTTTCGTGAACATGGATATAAGACAATTATGGGATATGATGTTGTGAATAAACGACATTTGGAATGGAGTGAAATTGATGTACCAGATATTATAATACATCAACATCCGCATTATAAAGGGATTAGAGATACTTTTTATTTTTACAATATCCCATTAAGTGTATTGAATATATATATTCCATATGCATTTATGGCAAATAATGATTATGCACTTCAATATAATCAAATGTCACATCTTTTATACTGGAAGATATTTTGTGAGACTACTGCTCAAAAAAAATTATTCGAAGATTATTGCGATATTGGCGACGCTCATGTCATTGTGAGTGGATATGCAAAGATGGATACACTTTTGGATAATACTCCGGTTAAATCTGCAGAAAAGATATGGAAAATGCCGCCAAACATTAAGGCTGATAATATAGTAAAGATTATATATGCTCCACATCATTCTTTATATTCGGGTTTGTTTGGATATGCAACCTTTGACAAGAATTATATGGATATATATCAGCTTGCGTGTAAATATGCTGATTCTACTTCATGGATCATTAAGCCGCACCCATTATTAAGAAAGCAGGCGGTGGTCGAAGGACTATTTCAAAATGAACAGGAATTTGATAATTATATTGCAATGTGGGACAATTTGCCGAATGCCAGATCGGTTGGAGATGAACCTTATTTTGATATTTTTAAATCATCCGATGGCATGATATTTGATAGCCAATCCTTTCGAACAGAATACATCTATGTAAATAAGCCGTCCTTATATTTAAAACGTAGAGGTCATAATTATGAAATGTCATTTGATAGGATAGGCTTAGAAGTATTAGATATTCTGTATTCAGTTGAAGGCGATGATATCGATGGTATTGAAAATTTCATTCAGGATGTATTATTATCTAAGAATGATTATAAAAGAAAGGGTCGAGAGAACTTTTATAAAAATTATTTGGATTATTATACTTATAATGGTGGAAAACTTGCCAATGATGTTATATATGATTTTTTAAAAGCTAATTTGGCGAAAGAATAAAATAAAACTTTTTGCTGCAATAAACATCTCATGGTACTGGGCTTTTAGTTGGTTGGTTCAAATATAAAACATGTATGAATGAAAGGAAAAGTATGATTATTGATAATAACAGATATCATACAGGCATAATATGAAAAAATTCATTATTTATGGTGTTGGAAATAAAGGGAAGCTTATTTATGACTATTTAAAACAATTAGGCTATTCTGATTGTGTGTACGCATTTTGTGATAAAAATGCCGGTACTATCGGAACATATGCTGATAAAAGTGTTTATACCTTCAGTGAATTGAGTGAGATGGATTTGCCTTACCTTAATACAGTATCAAACACAAAAGACGTAAATGAGATGCTGAAGGAGAATAAGAAGAAGATTATCGGATCAACGGTCAGCGAATTGGCTACATACTTAGGAACAGATAGAGTTGCTTTTAATAGAGAGTTCTGTGCGTTTTATCACATTAACGAAATGGATGATTATTTTGAAGTGGCAGAAAATGCGCTAGATACTTTTTGGAGTGAAGATAGTCCTTTTTATCAAATGTTCAAAGAATTGGATTTGGATAATGTTATTGAACTGGCCTGTGGACGTGGCCGCCATGTTCCAAAGTATATTGATCAAGCAAATCATATTACTTTGGTAGATATTCTTGATAAGAATATTGATTATTGTCAGCAAAGATTTTCAAATTATTCGAAAATATCATACTATAGAAATGATGGTTATGATTTGAAGGAATTAGAAACGGCAAAATATTCTGCATTATTTGCCTATGATGCAATGGTCCATTTTGAACTTATTGATATATACAGTTATATGAATGATATATATCGTGTTTTAGTAAATGGAGGTTATGCACTTATTCATCACTCTAATATGACCTCTGATTATAAAATGTCCTTTGAAAAAGCAGGAAATCCTGGCGGAAGAAACTATATGAGTAAAGAGCTATTTGCCTATATTGCCTACAGAGCAGGATTTGATATTATCGAACAAAAAATAATAGATTGGAGTTTACCGAACATGGATTGTATTTCCTTGGTACGTAAACCATTATAGATTTTAGAAGTTTATAAGGGAAAGGGTAATTAATAACTTCACGGAATGAAAATCATGACAATGCAGGAATGTATTGAAAATTATAGTAGCATAGCAGACTGAAGCTATGCTATTATGTATTTAAGGGAACAAGTTTTTCCTGTAAATTACTTGAAAAGCATTAAGGATGGGCGACAGACTGCCGATAAATATTTATAGGTAATTTACGCAGGAGAATCAGACATAGGGTCTGATCAAGCACTAAGGAACATATCATAGACGACCACACGGAGGTGTATGTGAAAATGAAGAAACAAATGTTAAGATTATTGCTGCTGACCATTGCGATGCTCGCATGGATCTGTTACCCGGAGAAGAAGGCTTTTGCAGCCGGGAATGAGGTTGAAGTAGTGGCAGTGGCCTACTCGGACGAAAGTATCATTGTCAAGAATAATAACAATAAAAAGATATATTTTGCCACTGAGATGGATGCCGGACGAGGAAATTGGGACATGATCGAGGTTGGTACAGGAGATGTATTTACTGTGATTGACTTTTCCTACTTATCTCCGAATATGGAGAATATTCTGAAAATCAAGGGTGATCTTGATACTACCCCTTCCCGTGTTATCATTAACAAACGGCCTCAGAAATTGGAGGTTTCGATTAACTATAGCAACTTTGATTCCAGTACAACTGTTGCACAACTGCTGAACATCAGATCCACAGAAGGTACAGGTCAGTATCCCATCACAATGGATGATCTGCAGTGGAAAAAGGGTGCAGACGGTGAATGGCTGGATTCCGATGATTTAAAGACTGCTTTACTGAGAAGATATTTATTGAAGGGTACAAACTTGTATTTCCGAACGACTGCTTTAAATGACGTAGCAAAAGTTACTGCACCATCAGGTTATACGACGAGTATGTTTTTAAGTGATTCAGGCAGCTATTCCTATAAAAATGCATTTGCACAGTTATCAACAGCCCAATCCACTCTTGCCTTCGATCCGACATCTCTTCCCGACGGTACAGAAGGAAGACGCCCCGGAGCAGAGGTAAGGTTAAAGATCAATAAGCAGGCAAGTACACCGGTTACAAAGGTGGATGGCAGCGAATTCACGATGGATATCGACTACGGGCAGGAATACCGGATATCCTTGGACGGTGGTTTAACCTATAACAATTGGACACAGGTAACGGATAGAACCGGTAAGCCTCTGAAACTGAAGGATATGTTAAATGATGGATCCAACGGTTTGACAGATTCATTCCCGGCAATGGCGATTGATGTCAGGGATTATTCCACCGCAAAAGCGGCATCCTCGAGAATAGTCACAACCAATATACCTACTCAGCGTGTAATCGCCGTTAGTGCTATTGAAGGAACACCGACAGTTGCAGATAATAATGTCTATGTAAGCTATAACGGTGTTAAGAACCTGATTGTAACCATTCCGAGTGCTACCGAGGACTATCCGTACGAATATACGGTGGTGAAATCCGGCAGTTCTCTTGATATTGAACGGGCTGTATGGGTGGAAATTTCAAAGAATACACCGGTTAAAATTGCATCAACGAAGGCAGCAGATGGAAGTACCGTATACTTTAGAAAGAAAGAGATAAAGTTCCAGGCCGAGACCAGAACTCATGCACAGGTTGACTTCCAGATGGCTTCGACCTATGCAACCTTTGCAGCAAGCTATCCTTCCTTACCTGTAGCTCCGAAGATGACCTATATCTATACTAAGGGATATTCGGGAGACATTCAGATTCTGATACCTCTCAATGTCGCTGGCAGAAAGCCTTTTGAAAATCATGTCAAGTCAGTTAAGCTTGGAACCAAAGAGCTTCCGTTTACCTTATATTATAGTCCAAGCTTACCGGGATCTATGAGTCCTTCTGTTGTGAACTATATGAGAATCGATCTAACAGGAACAGAACTGGCGAAGATGGCGAATTGTACCGCAAGATCCTTATCCATCTACTACGATAACGGTACGGTAGATAAGACCTCCAGTAAGCTGACCATCAAGAATCCTACCGATGCAGGAACCCTGTTTATGACGGCTACGACAGACACAGTTACCAATAAGACATTAGTAAGCGTAGCAAGCCTGATCCCTTCCGGAAACCATTTGGTATATACAATCACAGCTGCTCAAATCTCAGGTAAGAAAACCGAAGATAAGACAGATAGTAGTTACACCGATCTGGATTCAACGGGAATTATTGATACGGCAGGCAAATCACAACAGTGGCTCACAGTTTATGAGGTTACAACACCGGCTGTTGCGGGTGATCCGAGCTACATCGTAAGGTTAAAATCCGTTCAGCTGCCATGATAGGCGCTGTTGAACCGTAATTAAGTACATCATAAGGAGAGGGAATATGATTACGATTAGTGTCTGTATGATTGTGAAGGATGAAGAAAAGGTTCTTGCCAGATGTTTAGAATCCCTTCAGGGACTGGCTGAAGAGCTGATTATCGTCGATACCGGATCGTCAGATGCGACCAAGCAGATTGCGGCCAGGTATACAGATAAGATTTATGATTTTACCTGGGTACATGATTTTTCTGCAGCAAGAAATTTCTCCTTCTCCAAAGCGACCATGGATTACATCTATGTCGCTGATGCAGATGAAGTAATTGATGAAGTGAACCGACAGCGGTTTCTGCTCCTGAAGCAGAAACTGCTGCCGGAGATTGAGATAGTACAGATGAAGTATGCCAATCAACTGGCCTTTAATACGACCTATAATTTTGATATGGAATACCGCCCGAAGCTGTATAAACGTTTGAGGACCTTCTGCTGGGTGGAGCCCGTTCATGAAAATGTCGCACTGTCTCCAGTCATTTATGACAGTGATATCGTCATATGCCATATGCCTGTATCCAACCATGCGGGACGGGACTTTCAGACCTTCCAGAGAGTAATCAGACAGGAGGGCAAGCTGTCTTCCAAACTTTTTACGATGTACGCAAAGGAATTATTTATCGCCGGTGAAGCAGAGGATTTTCTTGAAGCGGAGGCCTATTATCAAGGCTTTGCCGATGCTTCGGACTGCAGTGAACGGGAACGTAAAATTTATGAATGTATTCTCACCAGATGTGCAAGACTCCGCAAGGATTATAATCATCTGCTGAAATACAGTTTGAGAAACATAGCGGATGGAAAAGGCAGTGCCGAGGTATGCTATGAAATAGGCGAGTATTTTTTTGAAGTCGGAGACTATCGGGAAGCGACCATCTGGTATTACAATGCAGCATATGAGACAGAATGTGAACTGAATATTCACTATGCAGGGGATTATCCGCTGAAGCGGTTGTCAGAATGCTATCATTTTCTGGGGAACCGTGAGCAGGAGGATGCATTCCGGGCTCTGTATGAAGCCTGGAGTGTGGAGAATAAGGGGTGAAAATACTTGACACAGAACATAAGAAGCATCTTTGAACATAATATCAGACTGTTAGGATCGATGGACAAATCAATCTATTATTTCCGTGAGCAGCAGTGTGACAAGGCTTTGAGTCTGATTGCCGATTCTATCGATGAGGTGAATTATATTATTGAAGCCATCCTCACTGACCGGGATTATTTTAATCTTGTAAATACAGAATCGATTTTCGAGATGCTGACCGGGATACTGGAAGCCAAGAAGAACAGAGATTTTATCCTTCTTGCGGACCTTTTGGAGCTGCAGCTGATGAATTTTCTGCTGAGTGTTCAAGAGTTGATTATCAGTAAAGAAGAGATTATTTTTGATGAGGATAACTACCGGGAGATGATTTCCCTTGCGATAGAGAAAGCAGAAGGGAATACGGACAGATGGAAGGAGCCGTTGAATCCAAGCGAACTTCTTGACAGCGGTTACCGCATAGAATTTACTTCCTGTGGGCGAATGACACTGGCTACGGAGAATGAAGGGACAAAATTCTATTTTCATACCAATAATAAGGTACAGACGGAAGCCTTTTTACTTGCCGAAAGCTGGTTTCAGGAGGATACAGCATGTTATGTTCTCTATGGCCTGGGTATGGGATACCATATCGAGGAGCTTCTTGCATTGGCTCCCGACAAAGATTTTGAGATCTATGAGACAGATGCAAATGTAATTCGTCTTGCCTGCGCTTTTTCGGATATGAAGCCACTGCTTTTGCATCCCAGAGTGAGGCTGATCTATGATCCGGAATTTGAACGACTGGAAGAAAGAATTGACAAGCTTAGGGAGAAGGAAGATTTTCGGGTCCATTACCCCTCCTATAAGAATATTCGCAGTCAAAAGGGTAAAGCTATAGTTGAAATGGGTCTTCCCTGGCTGAAGCTGTTGGCTGCTGATGGGAATTAATTCAATAATACTAAATTATTCCATGGGAAGTATTGCTATGTTAATCCCATTATGGCATAATAATGAGGAAGGAAAGTCACTAAAGAAACTTAGTGGCTTTTGTCACATATGAACGAGAAAATATATCATAGATATTTCAAAGGAAGTGTCGGAAGGAGGAGAAATTTTGCTTTATATCATCATTGTACTTATCATTGTCGTGGGTGAATTTAAGATTAAGGATTATATTGAGAGAAACAAGGAGCTTGGAGAACGGGAAGAAATTCTGAATGGTAATATCATAATCCGTAAGCATCATAATGAGGGAGCCTTCCTGAATTTTATGGGTGAAAAAAAGGAGCTTCTAAAAACCATATCCTGTATCTTCTTAGGATTGGTATCACTCCTTTTCCTCATCCTTCTTCCCCAAAAGGGTAAGAAATTATTCAAATTGGGTCTGGCCTTTGCCCTCGGCGGAGCAATCAGCAATGTTACTGATCGTCTTCAGAGAGGCTATGTCGTAGACTACTTCAGCTTCAAATGGAAGAAGCTGAAGAGTATTATTTTTAATCTTGCAGATATGGCAATCTTCCTTGGATCAGCACTGATGTTACTATCTACCCTTTTCTCTGCAATAGGTAAGGGAAGCATTGATAAAACCGCGGAATAACGGATGGGGCTTATTCGGCCTGGACTTGAACTCCGGATGTGCCTGAGTTCCAAGGAACCAGGGATGGTTGGTCAGCTCGATCATCTCGACAATGCGACCATCCGGTGACAGACCGGAGAGCTTCACATCATGCTTTAAGAATTCATTGCGGTAATAATTATTGACTTCATAACGATGGCGATGTCTCTCATGGATTACCTTCTCACCGTACAGATGGTAAGCCTTACTACTTTCCTCCAGTACGCAGGGGTAGGAGCCAAGCCGTAGGGTTCCGCCGATATCCTCGATACCATCCTGCTCCGGCATCAGATGAATGATCGGGTGTGTGGTGGAAGGATCCAGCTCTACACTGTGTGCATCTTCAAAGCCTATGACATTTCTGGCGTATTCTACGAGTGCCAGCTGCATGCCAAGACACAGTCCCAGGAATGGGATGTTGTTCTCTCTGGCATAGCGGATGGCATTTATTTTGCCTTCAATACCACGGTCACCGAAGCCGCCCGGTACGACAATACCACATACGTCTCCAAGCAATTCCTCTACATTATCCTTCGTTACATCCTCAGAAAGAATCCATTTGATATTAATTGAGGCATGGTTTGCCACCGCACCGTGCTTCAGTGATTCTACAACGCTGATATAAGCGTCATGCAGCTGTGTATACTTACCAACCAATGCAATGGTCACTTCTTCTTTCGGATTCTTCAGGGAGTTTACCATCTCTTCCCAATCAGTCAGATCAGGCTTTGGACAGGGCAGATTAAGACAGGAAAGGGTAACATCGGCAAGATGCTCCTGCTCCAGAGCAAGCGGAGCCTCATATAAATATTCCACATCCAGATTCTGAAGGACATTAGTGCTGGGTACGTTACAGAAGAGTGCAATCTTATCTTTAATTCCGGTCTCTAAGGGCTGCTCGGTTCTGCATACGATGATATCCGGGCGGATACCCATACCCTGCAGTTCCTTTACGCTGGCCTGAGTAGGTTTTGTCTTCATTTCTCCGGAAGCTTTCAGATAAGGAATGAGAGTAACATGGATCAGAGCTACATTATGGTCGCCGATGTCCTGGCGGAACTGGCGGATTGCCTCAAGGAAGGGCTGACTTTCGATATCTCCGACGGTACCACCCACCTCAATGATGGCGATATGGGTATCGCTGCTTTGATCGTTTCTATAAAAACGGCTTTTAATCTCATTTGTGATATGAGGAATAACCTGTACGGTTCCTCCACCGAAATCCCCGCGTCTTTCCTTGGATAATACGGACCAGTAAATCTTACCGGTAGTTACATTGGACATCTTATTCAGACTCTCG
This sequence comes from Bacillota bacterium, assembly GCA_023414985.1. Lineage (GTDB taxonomy): Bacteria > Bacillota > Clostridia > Lachnospirales > Lachnospiraceae > Mobilitalea. Next base: position 32,942 of record JAEZLY010000250.1, read on the forward strand.
TCAATGAATCTTTCATAATGTCCTAAATCCAGGT
>JAEZLY010000304.1 GCA_023414985.1 Bacillota bacterium
GTCCTCAGCGGAAGCCTCTATCGTAAGCTTTGCCATATTCTTTTCTAATTTCTCTACCTGTACACTCATTGTATCTAATTCCTCCATTATTCTTGGGATCCCCCAGACCGAAAGACAAGGGTTACTCCCTGATTGTTTTGTACGCTACTTTTTGCTATTTATATTGAGTTAAACTTATATATGCAAAAGTACACAGATGTCTTATTTTACAGACATTTTGACAATAGTATATTATAACATATGATTTCTGTAAATACCAATTTTATTTTTAACTGCTTCTTTTTACTAATTGATGAATTATTTGTCATCAATTATACCATGTGCACAGGCTCCCATGGTATGGCACTTCGTGCCAGGATGTGCACTCACTTCGTTCAGCACTGGTATAATATCTGCCGATATTATACCATGTCCGCAGGCTCCCATGGTATGGCACTTCGTGCCAGGATGTGCACTCACTTCGTTCGGCACTGGTATAATATCTGCCGATATTATACCATGAGCACATGACCCTGCGCTTTCATAACTTCGATTACCCGGTCAACCATCGTCTGACAGATGTCCTGGGTTGCCGCTTCTACCATAACACGAATAACCGGTTCTGTACCGCTTTCCCTTACAAGGATACGTCCGTCATCGCCAAGTTCTTTCTCTATCTCCGCAACAGCTTCCGTGACCTTCTGATCCCCCTTGACAGCCTTCTTGTTATGTACCCTTACATTCTTCATCAGCTGCGGAAAGATGGTAATCTCCTTCAGAAGCTCTGACAGAGGAGCTTTACTCTCCAGCATGACCTCCATTAATTTTAAGGAAGTCAGTACACCGTCACCGGTGGTGGCATGCTTACTGAAAATAATATGACCGGACTGTTCCCCTCCGATGGAATGGCCGTTGGCCATCATATTTTCATATACATATTTATCTCCAACTGCTGTCTTTTCATACAGGATGCCTTTGTTATCCAGTGCTTTATATAAGCCAAGATTAGACATGATTGTCGTGACTACTGTATTATTCTTAAGATCATTGCGTCCCTTCATATATACTCCGCAGAGATACATGATCAAATCTCCGTCTATAATGTGGCCTTTTTCATCCACGGCCAGGCACCGATCCGCATCACCGTCATATGCAAACCCGACGTCCAGCTTATTCTCAATAACAAATTTCTGCAGATGCTCAATATGGGTAGAGCCGCAGTGACGGTTGATATTCGTACCATCCGGTTCACTGTTGATCACAAAGGTCTTTGCTCCAAGTGCATCAAAGACACCCTTTGCTACGGTAGTGGCTGCACCGTTGGCAAGATCAAGTCCGACCTTTTTATCCGAAAAGGATCTGGTTGCCAGGGAAATCAGATAACCGATATAGCGGTTTCTGCCGATAGCATAGTCTACTGTTCTTCCGATATTTTCCCGTGTAGCAAAAGGAAGGGTATCCTCCTCGCTGTCGATGTACTGTTCAATCAGCTCCTCCACCTCTGCTTCCAGCTTATAACCGCTGCCGTTAATCACCTTGATCCCATTATCATAATATGGATTATGGCTTGCAGAGATCATAATACCGCAATCGAAGTCCTCACTTCTTACGACATAGGATATGCTTGGCGTCGGTGTAACATGAAGCAGGTACACATCTGCACCGCTTGCCGTCAGCCCGGCCACCAAGGAATACTCAAACATATAACTGGATCTTCTGGTGTCCTTTCCTATTACAATATTTGCTTTATGCTCTTTTCCATAGTAATACCCCAAAAATCTTCCTACCTTGTAAGCATGCATTACCGTAAGTCCAACATTTGCTTCTCCCCGAAAGCCGTCCGTTCCAAAATATTTTCCCATGGTATCTATCCTTTCTATTATTATATATAAGTATATGCCTGTCTTGGTTCAGCTCATGTCCGGACGGCATATTATTCATTTCCCTTTTTTAAGTTCCAGGTACTATTTTAACATAGCACCGGGAATTATGGAAACTAAAAATTTGCTTAAAATATATTTCTGAGTGATAAAAAGTGTCAGCTAGCTGACACTTTCGCGCCTGAGCGGGTTGCGAAGCAACAACTACCTTGCCGCGAAGTGCGCATCCATAGCGGAGCGTTTTATGTAATAGGATGCCATTTCCTATTACATAAAAAATCACCGGCCGGGATATGAATGATATCCCGGCCGGTGAACTTTTACTTACTTCGAAATTACTGCTGGCCGCCAGACATTGACTGTTCCTGCTGTCTGATCATACGTCTAACCATTTCTCCACCAACAGAACCATTTTGCTTGCTGGTTAAATCGCCGTTATAACCTTGTTTTAACGGAACACCGATTTCGTTAGCGATCTCCATTTTAAAACGATCAAGAGCTTCTCTGGCCTGAGGCACTTCTGCTCTGTTTGATCCACTATTATTATTACTTGCCATACTGAAATTCACCTCCATAATTTAATATCAAAGCAATCAAGTACAAAATCAAAAATTGTAGGTTCAGCGGTTACTACATTAAGTACGTTACCGCAATTGATTCTGTTTTGTTTGCCTGTAATCATATTGTTAACACCTAAGGGAATTATTATGATGGTAATTATTGTTTGCCCAGCCACATTTATATAATTCGACTTTTCTTATGTTTTCTCACGAAAATCTAATAAGAACCCAATCATTTTCTTCCTTATTTCTCCATTAATCTTAAATTACCATAAAATCCCTTAACATTCCCTAAAGTCTATTGACCCGTAGAGCCACAGTCCTATATAATAGATATACATTCATATAGGACCTATGACCCATTAGTAGTATATTATATACAATATAGGTCTTATGGACTACTATTAAGACCATTGTCCCTGCATCCAGATGACCGTTTAGAATGACATCCATTCAAAAATCTTTATTTACAGTATGGTTTTTAAACGGAGGATAAACAAATGATGAGTATAAAAGGTGCAATCGTTATAGCAACCTGGCTGCTTACTCTCGGTAATACGAATGAGGATATTGCAGCTAACAATCATTATGGAAGTAATCTGGAGAAGGTATATAGTTACATCGGTACCGAATTAAAGGAAAGACCTAGCGAGATCACAGTTCAAGTTGACAGCTTTAAAGCCGCTGATATCCTGAGACTGGTCGGAAGCAACGGGCTTCAAACCTACGAAGCGAATGATGGTATCAATTACGACTATGAATTTTATAACATTACCGGTATAAAATATACATCAAAGCAAGTTGTCATGGATAAGAAAACCGTATATCAGGTAACACTTTATCCTTCCTATAGAGAAACGAAGGAACAGACAGATTACGTATATCATAAGGTTTACGAAATTCTGAGCTCACACAGCGAATTAAAAAATTATTCCGATGCGCAGAAGTATTCCTGGATCTACGATTATATCATTTCAAATGTCGCTTATGATTATTCCTTCAATAATCAATCGGCATATGCAGCATTACAAAGCGGAAGTACAATCTGCGGCGGCTATTCCTCATTATTTTATGTTTTTGCATCAGAGCTTGGCCTGCCCTGTCGTATTGCTTACGGAACCGCCTCCGGCGTCTATCATGCATGGAACCTCGTTGAGTTGAATAACGAGTGGTATGGTGCAGATGCAACTATGGGAGACGCACCCGGCAATAGAGATATCTACATACTGTCCTCCGTGAACAGCATTTCTTCCTATGATATTGAAGATGGCTTTTTAACGGAATTTGATTTGGCTTCTGCTGCTTACTCTGGTAAATAAGACTTTATCCCGGTCTTTTTACAACATGGTATATATCCCTTAAGAAACAGCAAGATGGTACAGATAATATCACTGCTTATCCCCCCTGATCGGCAGCGATAGAAAGAACTTCTGTATTATCCTGCTGTTTCATTTTATGTCTAAAAGCGTTCAGTATATTAGTGCTTTTTTCCTCTTCTATAGTGCTGATTGAAGGTTACCCGCTTTACTTGCACAGAGGTTTGCGTTATACTGTTAAGGATGAAATTTTAAGGCAGGAAAGCGAGGAACCATAATGAAAATTGTAGTATTGGCTGGAGGCACCAGTACGGAAAGAGATGTATCCTTATCCACAGGTACGATGATTTATAAAGCATTAAAAAACAATGGTCATCAGGTTGTGCTGCTCGATGTTTATCTGGGATATGAAGGTGAACTCTCGGATCCATTTAAAATAGACAGAGATTGGGCCGGAAATATCGGAGCAATCAAAGAGAACAATCCGGATATCGCTCAGATCAAAGCGATGCGTAAGGATCAATCGGAGAGCTTCTTTGGTCCCGGCGTCATCGACATTTGCCAAAAAGCTGATATTGTATTCATCGCGCTTCACGGTGAGAACGGCGAGGATGGTAAGATTCAGGCAGCCTTTGATCTGATGGGAATCAAATATACCGGAACTGATTATACCAGCAGTGCATTAGCAATGGATAAAGCAATCGCAAAGGAATTATTCGCTTATTATCATATTCCTACTCCGGAAGGAATCCGTGTCAGAAAAGGGGAAGCCTATCAATGGAATACCTATCCCTGCGTGGTTAAGGTATGTAACGGCGGTTCAAGCGTAGGGGTCTCCATAGCAGACAATACCGAAGAGATGGAAGCAGCTCTTGCCAATGCATTTATCTACGGAACCGAAGCAGTGATTGAGCAATATATCAAGGGACGTGAGTTCTCGGTGGGCGTCATAGACGGAAAAGCACTTCCTGTTATTGAGATTGCTCCCATTACCGGTTTCTATGATTATAAAAATAAATATCAGGCAGGCAGTGCAGTAGAGACCTGTCCTGCGATGCTCAGCGAAGCGCTTACCTTAAAAATGCAAAAATATGCTGAAGAGGTATTTCTGGCGCTTCGATTAAAAACTTACTCCCGTATGGACTTTATGCTTAATGAAAAGGATGAGATGTATTGTCTTGAAGCGAATACCTTACCGGGTATGACTCCCACCTCCCTCCTTCCCCAGGAAGCAAAGGCAATCGGTATTGATTTTCCCTCCCTTTGTGAGAAGATCATCGAGATATCTCTGGCCAAATATCAGACCAGGTAATTGGGGGGCAAACCATGAAAAATATGACATTGGAAAATATCACGCAGGTCTGCAAGGGCAGACTCTGCCTTAACGGTAATGCTCAGAGGGAAGCTGCCGGAGTGGTAATGGACTCCCGTCTGGTGCAAAAAGATTATATCTTTCTGGCTGTCGTTGGTGAAAGAGTGGACGGGCACAATTTTATTGATGAAGTCTTTGACAAGGGTGCCCTTGCCGTTATCTGCGAGAAGGCTCCCGAGAATCCCAAAGGCTCCTACATACTCGTAGACAGCAGCCTGCAGGCTCTAAAGGAAATCGCCGCCTGGTACCGGTCCCAGCTGGATGTCAAGGTTGTCGGTATCACCGGAAGCGTCGGAAAGACCAGCACCAAGGAATTTATCAGCAGCGTACTGGCTCAGAAATATAAAGTATTGAAGACAGAGGGAAACTATAATAACGAGATAGGTCTCCCCCTTACGATATTAAAAATAAAAGAGGAACATGAGATTGCCGTTCTGGAAATGGGAATCAGTGATTTCGGAGAGATGCACCGTCTTAGCAAGATGGCTCAGCCGGATATCTGTGTTCTTACCAATATCGGACAATGTCATCTCGAAAATCTTGGTTCCAGGCAGGGCATCCTCAAAGCAAAATCCGAAATCTTTGACTTTATGAAGGAGGACGGATGGGTCTGTATTAACGGTGAGGATGATATGCTTGCAACCCTGAAGGAAGTGAAAGGCAGATCGCCGGTTCGCTTCGGTATCAGTCCGGAAAATGATATCTCCGCTTCCGATCTTGTTAACAAAGGCTTATTCGGAAGCAGCTGTACTATTCATATGAATCAGAACCAGCTTTCCTTTCCTGCTGAGATACCGCTTCCGGGCAGCCATATGGTACTAAATGCATTGGCAGCCACGGCAGTAGGAATCCTTCTGGATATGAAACCGGAGCAGATTGCTGAAGGGGTCAAAGCGGTCAAACCGGTCGGAGGAAGAAGTAATATTATCCGCAGGGAACATCATATCGTGATTGATGACTGCTACAATGCCAATCCGGTATCTATGAAAGCTGCTCTTGATTTGCTCGGCATGGCGGATACCCGTAAGGTCGCTCTGCTAGGGGATATGGGAGAACTGGGAGCCAAAGAAGCAGTCTTGCATCGCGAGGTAGGGGTTTATGCCATAAAATCCGGTGTTGATCTTCTGGTCTGTATCGGTAAGTTATCTCTGAATATGTACGAAGGTGCCGAAGCCGCAAGCAAGGAAGAGAAGGGCTCTCGCGGCAGAAGCCAAAAGATTCTTTATTTTGAGACCAGGGACGAGTTGATTGATGCTCTTCCAGAACTGCTAAAGGAAGACGATACGATACTCGTCAAGGCTTCCCACTTTATGGGTTTTGAAAATGTCGTCAATGCAATTTAATCTATAGGGCTGTTGCAGAATTGTAATGCCACGAAAGAGAAAGGACTAGTTTCCCTCACACACTCGTCGGAAGACATACTACTGAATTTATATGCGACAATCGTACATAAATGTTCGCTTGTCACATACAAATTCAGCAGCAAGTCTTCCAAAGAGTGCATTATGGGAATACTAGCCCTTTCTCTTTCTGTACCATATTTTATTATGCAACAGCCCCTATTAACAATCTCACCATGCCTCAGTTTCTTTTCCAACAAGGTTTTATACTACCATGTGGCTTTTTCACATATACATATAGAAATCGATGCAGGGATTGGACTTTAAATGGAATTTCTTAAGAACATAAATAACCTTCTATGGGGCATTCCTCTGCCCGTTCTACTTTTTGGTTCCCATATTTATTATACCTTCCGCTTAAAAGGGGTTCAAAAGCATATCGGTAAAGCAATCCGCATCTCCTTCCGCCCGGATAACGAGGGTGAGGGTGATTTAAGCGGCTTTGCTGCTTTATCGGCTACCCTTGCTGCAACGATCGGCACCGGAAATATTGTTGGTATCTCCACAGCTATTGCACTCGGTGGTCCCGGAGCAATTCTCTGGTGCTGGCTTACGGGCATCCTCGGTATGGCAACTACCTACGCAGAGTGCTATCTCGGTATTAAGTACCGTCGCAAGACCTCGGATGGGACCTTTATCGGAGGGCCAATGTATGCTCTGGAAGATGGATTAAAACAGAAGTGGCTTGCTGTCATCTTCTGTATATTCACCCTGATTGCATCCTACGGAGTCGGGTGTTCCACTCAGGCCAGAGCGGTCACCCAGACAATGCATACCCTATGGGGACTGCCGGAATATGCAGTCGGTATGGCAGTAGCTGTCTGTGTCGGCTTAGTCATCGTCGGCGGTATCAAGTCTATCGGGAATATATGCAGTAAACTGGTTCCTGCTATGAGTGCTTTTTATATCCTAGGTTGTGTCATTCTTTTGATCATTAACCTTCCCTATCTTCCTGCTGCCGTCGGCTTCATTCTACGCTCTGCTTTTCAACCTTCCAAGCTTCCTGCTGCTGTTGCAGGGGGTTTTATTGGCAGTACGATAAAGTCGGCTGCAAGATATGGTATCGCACGGGGACTCTTTACCAATGAGGCGGGTCTGGGTACTGCTGCCATCGCAGCTGCAGGCGCCAAGACCAGTGAGCCGGGAAGGCAGGCCTTGATCTCCATGAGTGCTACCTTCTGGGACACGGTGGTGATCTGTGCCATCACAGGACTTGTCATTGTCACCAATCTGATCAAACGTCCGGAATCGGCAGGAGGATATTCTTTCGCGGAGCTTACGACTGCTGCTTTTGATGCGCTGCCCTATGGCAACGTGCTTTTAGGACTTTCCCTCATTGCTTTTGCCGTAGCCACCTTAATCGGATGGTCCTATTTCGGTGAAAAAGCGGTAGAATACCTATTCGGAAAATCCGGAATCGGTACCTACCGCATTTGTTATATCATAATGATTTTTATCGGATCTATCTTATCTCTGGAGCTGGTCTGGGAACTGACCGATCTGGTAAATGCTTTTATGGCCTTACCAAATCTCGCCTGCCTGTATTTTCTCAGAAAACAGGTACTGCCTTTTGAGGATGAATAGTAACCCGCTTAATTCGAACTGTACTACTCTGTATAGTGCATATACTGGATTTGATCCGAGATCCTCTTTGCTTCCTCTGCGCCCTTCAGCTTACGGATGATCGCCAGAGAAAAATCAATTGCCGTCCCCATTCCCCTGGATGTGATAATATTGCCATCAATCACTACTGTCTCCTTCATAATCCTGGCACCATGCAGTGCCTCCTCATGTCCGGGATAGCAGGTGGCTTTCTTTCCTTCCAGTAATCCTTTTAATCCGAGAACTCTGGGTGCTGCGCAGATTGCTGCAATTTTCTTTTTCTTAGCCGCGAAGTCCTTCAACAGAGCATCCAGACCGGGGTGCTCTCCGAGATTCTTCGTACCGGGCATACCACCGGGCAGCACAAGCATGTCGGCGTCGGAATAATCCAGATTATTAAATAAAGCTTCCGCTACAGTTGTAATCCTATGAGAACCTGTGACCAGCATACTGCCGGTCATGGATATCGTGACAATATCCACATTTGCTCTTCTAAGCAAATCCACTACTGTTAATGCCTCAATTTCTTCATAACCATCCGCCAGAAATATATATACCTTAGCCACTGTCGTTTCTCCTTCCGTACCTTTTTATCATATTATAAGATTTCCTTCAGATCAAATCAATACTTATCGTAGTAATCTCTTGTTCTAGTTTATCATCAAATTCATGACACCTACATTCTTCAAAGTCAGCAGAGGCTTGCAGGCATCCGAATGCTGCCTCTTTCCCGAAGGCTCAATACAAAGAATATAATAATCATCATAAGGTACACAAAATTCAAAGCAACCACAGCAGCCAATTGTTACGCATTTTAAAAGTCTCTTGCCGTTAGCACAGCCTCGGTACAGCTTTACATCCCATTCATGCTGACAATTGCAGCTGCAGCCCCAGATACATCCGTAAATAACGCCGGGTTCTATCATACATTCCTTCTCGCATTCCTCTTCTTCACAGGGTACAGGAACCGGAACAGGGACTTCTATAATAATGTTCGTTATTGCTTCCGGGCAAGGTGCCGGTGCTGGACAAGGTGCCGGTGCTGGGCAAGGTGCCGGTGTTGGGCAAGGTGCCGGTGCAGGGCAGGGTACCGGTGGTGGAGGGGTAGGGCATACGGGACAAGGTGGGGCTTCCGGAGCCGGTGGCGGAGGCGGAACTGGCCGTGGAACGGGTGCCGGTTGGGGTGCTGGTGCCGGTCGTGGTGCAGGAGCTGGTCGCGGTGCGGGGGCCGGCTGTGGTACCGGGGCCGGTCGTGGTGCGGGGGCCGGCTGCGGGGCTGGCGCTGGTCTGGGCACTGGTGTCGGCTGTGGTGCAGGGGCTGGTCGCGGTGCGGGGGCAGGCTGCGGGGCAGGAGCTGGTTGTGGTACAGGGGCTGGGGCTGGTGCAGGAGCCTCCTCACCGCAGCTTACTCCACCGACAAAGGGATACAGATGGAATTCGAAACCACTGGCCGGATTAACTGCAAACGCTCCCAGAGCTGCATTACCGCTTACGGTTCCACCGGTATTGTGGGCATGAAACATGGCATCGGGAGCCAGGATACTTCCCCAGACAGCAGCCGGGACTTCCATATAGATATCCCTTGCATCCTCAAACACATAGAGTGTACGATCCGCCATATTCTCCGCTCCCCAAAGTCCGTATTGCATATGCGCATTCGGACCGGTTCGAAAAACAACAATAGCCAGACTTCCCTGCGGTATTTCAAAGCGAATTTCTTTATTCAACAATCCGTTCGGTGAGACATCAATCCGGAATACATTTTGTCTGGGATCATTTCCCCTAAGAATCCATTCATGGTAGTGTTCCGTAACTGTACCATTCGCTTCCATATTAACGATACAATCAAATGCGTTTGTGATACTATTCCTTGCGTCAGTGAAGAAGCCATTCACATCAGCATTAATTCTTCTTGCAGGAATATACCTCGGTACATCATAGCTTGAAATAACATAATGTGTATTATGATCACTAACCCGCCAATATCTGCTGCCATTCTCTGCATGGTATAGCTCCGTCAATACTCTGACCTGATCCGGGCTCCCGTCCTTCCCTATCATGTAGGTACTGCCACCGGCTGCTCTGAAGTTCCCTCCAACAACTACATGCCCGTTTACAACCAAAGGGCCCTGCATCGCAACATTTCTTCCCACGAGAAAACGTACATTTTTAGGTGTATAGCCGGTTCCGGTCAGCTTAACATCATTCCCGAACGCTAACGTCAATCCTCTTGGGCTGACAAAGCTTCCGCCTACTGCCATCGCACCTTTCGTATCTACAATGTTATTCGCATCACCAAAGATAATTGCATTAAAGTAAGAGGCTGTTCCGAAGGGTTGACCTACGATATCATACCAGACGATATCATCATATGGTATTCCGGCCCCGGATCGTGCCTCTCTTTCCTGATTGCTATTCATAGTAACCTCCTTGAAATACGGTAATATTCCAGTATCCAATATCTCAATTACAGTTTATTCATCAGACTGATATTCGTGCACATTACGGCCCTGACGATCCCGTTTGCATTGCAAAACATCGCAGAATAAAAATGAGACCGTTTTCAAACACATAAAACAGCCTCAGTTCTTTTCTATATTTGATTATCTACAACATGTCCTGTTTCTTTGGCTTAATGACCTCCTGTCAGAAACGCCTCAAATTTCTTAATATGATCCCTTTTACCGACAACAACAGCTATATCATTTTCACTCAACATAAGATCTGCAGTAATTTCCGTTGTTGTCTTATTAGCATGCTCCAATGCAATTACATTCAGTTTGAACTTCTTTCGAATCCCGGCCTGCAGAACTGTCTGCCCGGCAATTCGATCTGTCAGCTTAAGCTCAGTAATCGTAATGTCATCGTTCAGCGTGATATAGTCCATGACTCTGGAGGAAAGAAGACGATTAGCCAAACGGACTGCCATATCATGCTCAGGATAAATAACCTCCGCACCGAGCTTCTCCAGAATACTTCCCTGCTCCAGGCTGAGTGCTTTGGCAATTACCCTGGGAACTCCCATACTGATCACATTCAGAGTTGTTAATATACTGACATCCACCTTTTCGGCAATACAGATTACGACTGTTTCACAATTTTGAATTCCGGCCTGTTCTAAAGCTTCTTTTGTCAGATCCCCGACTACTAAAGCATTATCCGTCAAATGGCGGATCTGTCTGATCTTACTCTCGCTGCTGTCAAGTACCAGAACCTCTCTCTTGGATTCGGCTAATGTAGTAGCCAATGAAGTCCCAAAACGTCCCAGTCCGATGACACCAAATTCTATGGTTGGTTTATGCTGTCCCATATCTGTCCCCTCCTTCATATAATTGAATTGAGTTTTCAATCCGTCTTATTCTTCCGGTTGTTCTTCTTCTTTTTTTCCGATATACAGCTTTACTTTATCAATTCTCTTATTCTTAACACTCTCCAATTTGAAAACCAGGTTTTCAATCTCTATCGTACGGTCGTCATTTTCCTGGGGAATGCTTCCCATATGATCAATCAGGAAACCTGACAAGGTATCGTAGTTTTCCGAATACAGCTCCAGATCCAGGTGATTATTAATCTCATCCAGTGTCATAAGTCCGTCAATCAGATAGGTTGAATCATCAATCTTCTTAATCTTAAAATGCACCGGATCATACTCATCCTCGATGTCACCCATGACCTCTTCCACCAAATCCTCCATTGTGACAATACCGGCAAACCCGCCATATTCGTCAATCAGAACGGCTATCTGCTTTTTTGACAGCTGCAGCTCCCGCATCAAATCCTTAATAATTTTGCTTTCCGGGACAAGATAAGGCTTTTTCATTATGCCTCTGACATCCACATTCTTATAGCCGCGCTTTACCGCTTCTTTCAAGAAATCCTTAATATAAAGCATACCGATAATATTATCGACATCCTCTTCATAAACCGGGATACGGGTATATTTGGTCTTCAGCAGCTCTTCCAAATATTCTTCCTTGGGTTCCGCAATATCTATGGCAAATACATTAATTCGGGGGGTCATGATTTCTTTGGCAATCTTTTCATCAAATTCCATGATGGAATTAATCATTTCCTTCTCTTTCTTATTCAGTACGCCATGAGCCTGCCCTTCATTTACAAGAGAAATCAATTCCTCTCTGGATAATATCTCCTCTGTGTTCCCCTCTCTGATACCAAAAGGCCTTGTTACCAAATTAGTGGACAAGGTAAGCAGTTTGATAAAGGGTGATGCAACCCCGGAAACTGCCTTGATCGGCTTTACGCAAAACATACTGATTGCCTCAGGCCTCTGAAGTGCTATCTTCTTAGGAACCAGCTCACCGAAAACAAGTGTGAAATAGGATAAGATCAAGGTTACGACTATCAATGAAATCTGATTTCCGTAGGCTATATTATGCTCCTCCAGCCACTGGCCAAGAGGATGTGATAATCCGGAAGCAGCCGATGCACTGGAGAAGAAGCCCGCCAGTGTAATGGCAACCTGTATCGTTGATAAGAACTTTGTCGGCTCCTCTAAAAACTTAACCACCAGCTTCGCACTCTTTTTTCCTTCCTCTGCATATCTTCTTATTTTAGATTTGTTCGAAGATACCATAGCCATCTCTGCACAGGAAAAAAACGCATTGATCAAGGTAAGCAACACCAGTATAATAAGCTGACCTATTATCTTGTTAGTGTCAGACGGCATTTTATTCATTCCTCCAAAGTAACGTCTCTCCTCTGAGACGAATTATTTGTACCTATATTCTTCAAATAGTACAGATGTTAGTATATCACAATTTTCCCGTGATTACCAATGATATATTGGCAATGTCCACAGGTATCAGAAAAATGGAACTTATAAAACAAGAGGTTCCTGCAAAATATTACATTTGCAAAAACCCCCGTAGTAAGGTTCTATGGTCTTGTTAAAAAATTTTCCAGCTTGGCAATGTTTTCCCTCTTACCAATCACTACAATGTTATCGCCCTTATTAAGTATAAAATCAGGTGCTATTTCAGTTGTTGTCTCACCGCTGTGCTCAAGTGCAATGATATTCAGGTTATATTTCTGGCGGAAATTCGCTTGCTGTACGCTCTGATTGGCGAGCTTCTCCGTCAGTCTTAACTCCGTAATCGCAATATCTCCTCTGAGTTCAATCGTCTCCATGATGCTGGAATTGATCAGCTTATTCGCGAGGCGGACTGCCATATCATTCTCCGGATAGATTACTTCAGCTCCGATCTTCTCCAGAATCAAACCTTGTTCATAGCTCATTGCTCTGGCAATGACCCGGGGAATTCCCATGCTGATCACATTCAGCGCGGTAAGAATTCCGACATCAATGCTGTCACCGATACAGATAATCACGGTACCGCAATTCTGAATACCCGAATCCTGTAAGGTTTCTTTATCATAAGTTCCGACAACAAATGCACTTTCCGTATAATTGCGGACTTGCTTTACACGGCTTTCCATGGTATCAATCGCAAGAATTTCCTTTCCCGCATCTGCCAATGTTCTGGTTAATGCATTGCCAAAACGGCCAAGGCCGATAATACCGAATTCTATTATAGATTTATGATGTAACATACTTACCCTCCGTAAGAAAATAATAATAACATATAGATTGAGAAAGGTCTTCCTCCTGTATCCTTAACCGATTGTAACTGTTTCTTCCGAATAGCATACGCTTGACTTTGGCTTAAAAGCCCAAAGAGAAGCAACTGTCAACGGACCTACACGTCCGGTATACATCGTCAGCACAATGATAAACTCACTGGCCGGCTTCAAATCCGGAGTAATACCGGTAGTTAAGCCAACTGTACCGAAGCCCGATACCACTTCAAAAAGCAGCTGTTCAAAGGTATATGCCGGCTCCAGAATACATAACAGTAAGGTACTGAAGCATACCAGCAGCATCGCCAGAAAGGCAAGGATAAAAGCCTTGGATATGGTCTCAGTAGGTAATTTTCTTTTAAAAGCAGTGCAATGCCTGTTGCTGGTTGCAGTAAACGCGCTTCGAAACAGCGTAAAGGCAGTTGTTGTCTTAATACCGCCACCGGTGGAACCGGGGGATGCACCAATAAACATTAAAATAATCAATATAAATAAACCTGCGCTCGTGAATTCACCAACAGCATAAGTTGCAAAGCCCGCCGTTCTTGCTGAAGTACTGAAGAAGAAAGCCCCCAGCCAGCTTAAGTTTTCAGTGAATTTTAACAATAGAGTACCTACCGTAAGCAGTGATACCGTCATCGTTATAACTATTTTAGAATGAAGACTAAGCTTCTTAAAGGAACGTTTATGAATAATTTCCTTAATAACTACGAAACCGAGACCACCAAATATAATCAATCCACAGGTAGTCAGATTCAATAAGACATTGGACCGGTAATCAACCAGACCTTTAAAACCGCCTAAAACATCAAAGCCTGCATTATTAAAGCTGGACACAGCATGGAACATACTGGTTCCGATTGCCCTCGGCAAAGAAAAATCCTGTGAGAAAACAATAAAGCTTAAAATAAAGCCTACACTCTCAAAGCACAATGTCATTAGGAGAATGGACTTGATCAGTTTAACAACACCGCGCATCGAGTCCAGATTGAGTGCTTCCTTTACAATGATTCTGTCTTTAAAATCTACTTTTCTTCTGGCAATCAGCATGAAACCCACGCCTACGGAAGTAACACCGAGACCGCCGATCTGAATCAAAAGCGCAACAACGATTTGTCCGAATACGTTATATGTATCATAGGTATCCACTACATTTAAACCTGTAACACATACCGCACTCGTTGATGTAAACAGGGCATCAATAAATGCAACATCTACTCCCTCCCTGTGGGAAATTGGCAATGTTAATATGATTGCACCCAGTAAAATAACTGTTGCAAAACCCAGAGCAATGTAACGTCCCGGATTCATCTTTTTAATAAAACTCATGATTATCCTCAATTCCTTGTCTAATAAAATGTAAAAAGTCCGAACAAACAACAATTCGGTAACATCATTATTCTATCACTGTTACCGTTAAAATGGTATAAAGAAAATGTACCAACGTGTTAATATTGTGTTAAAATTATTGCATTTGTATCAAATACTCAGGTCCAATATCTTCAAATTAGTCTTATTGTTATATATTGTCTGATAACATATCCGATATCTTCTTTTCATTATTTCCATATTACCCGATTTTCAATAGTATTCCCTCATTATCTATGTTAAAATTAATTAGCCTGTCAGACAGCCAGGCAATATAATAAAAGGATTTGATCAGATTGGACAATATTATACTTGCCATTCGTGTTGTATTCCCGCTTATGTTTATGATGGCAGTCGGCTATCTGCTAAAAGTAAAAAAGATCACGGACGAGCATTCCCTGAATGCAATGAATAAGATCGTATTTCGTGTCTTTCTGCCATTGCTGCTTTTTCTGAACATCTATTCCCTGGAAC
>JAEZLY010000077.1 GCA_023414985.1 Bacillota bacterium
CCCCTTACTTCTGGCCAACCAGTCCGCGACTTCGCTCCGAAGGGAGTAAAGCCCCTGGGGATCCGTATATCCTAACTGTTCGAGGGGAAGCTCCTCTGCAGCCTTATAAAGCAGCTGCCGCCAGAGATAATAAGGGAAGCTCTTTAGATCGGGACGCCCGGTATGAAAATCCACCTTTACCGGCGGATGCTTCTTCCCGTTCGGTAAGGGGTCAACCTGATTCAATCTTTGGATACATAAGCCTTCTGCCACCCGGGTAGGAGCGCCCTGACGACTGATGACATAACCTTCCGTAATCAACATATCATAGGCCTCGCTGACCGTATTGCGGGAAACCTGCAGCTGTTCGGCCAATGTGCGGGTCGAGGGCAATTCTTCTCCGGCATTCATACTGCCGCTCCAGATCTGTTCTCGAAGCGCTTGATATAGCTGTCGCTTCATGGATAACTGACTATCTCTGCTTAGCAGAATACGCTTCATCTTTCCTACCCCTTTCGACGTATGATATATTGCTGAATATTATGGCGTCTGTAAACACTGGTATGGTGAAAACTTTGCTATACTGGAACTTTAACCAGACCAGTTTCATTACTATAATTATACCATATTGTGTTTGAACAATACAAATGAAAGGAAAAGGGGAAAAGAGTTTGAAGAAAATAAAAGGAATGCTGTTTCTGTTCGTAGGGTTTACCCTGGCAGGAACCTCCGTAATATCTGCCAGAGTAATAATGGGGAAACTTGGCACCTTTACCATAACCTCGGTCAGTCTCTTCTTTGCGCTGTTGTGTCTGCTGCCCTTAGTACGAGGAAAGCTGTTCATAATCAGACAGCTGAAATTCACAGACTGGTTCAGCCTGATCTTTCAGGCAGTGTTCGGAATCTTTCTGTTCCGTATGTTTTTACTATACGGCTTACGTCATACGACTTCGGCAGAAGCCGGTATATTGACCGGAGCCACACCTGCTGTGACTGCTCTTTTAGCGAGATTCCTGTTGAAGGAGAAGATGAACGGCAGAAAATGGATCGGTATCATAGGTACCGTTACCGGTATTCTCATTATTCAAGGGTTGTTTCTTCCGGGAAATCGATTACTTCCGGAGCATAGCATAGGAAATCTGCTGATTCTGTGTGCCTGCGCCAGTGAATCCTCGTTTAATGTCTGCTCCCGAATCCTTGCTGTGAAGAAGCAGGATGGACTAAGGGAATCCCTTCCGCCGATGGTACAGACCCTGCTGGTTTCCGCAATTGCTTTATTGCTCTGTTTAGCTCCGGCAATCTTTGAACAACCGATGACTGGTTTGCTGCAGCTTGGCATCAGAGATTGGCTGGCATTATTCTGGTATGGCGCCTTTGTCACAGCAGTGGCATTTATCTGCTGGTATGCAGGGATCAGACGTTGCAGCGCGACCACAGCTGCAGCCTTCTCGGGGATGATGCCCTTTACAGCATTGGTACTTTCCGTATTGCTGCTCAAAGAACCTGCCGGGCTGCAGCAATGGTTGGGAGGAGCACTTATTATCCTGGGAATGGTTCTGATCGGAACCGGCGAGGATGAAACTACTGAAACGGTTGATAACTCCGGAAAAATAGGGTAAGATTGTGGATAGAAACCCTCCACTATATCACCAGACTTTCATTCCGTGTTATGATAAGAGAGAATAGCGGTGGGAAAAGGTCTATAGCCTGACCTGGCCATTGAAAGTACCAGCCGTTGAGCGATTTGATCAGGAGTGATTTAGAGTATGGAAAAAACCTATAAAACAGCCCAGGTAGCAAAGCTGATCGGTATTCATCCGAATACCGTTCGTCTGTATGAGGAGCTGGAGCTGATTTCCAAGCCGGTCAGGCTGCCGAATGGATATCGTATCTATACGGAGCTACACGTGGACCAACTCAGACTGGCCAGAACAGCATTTCGGGTTGAGGTCCTTCAGAACGGACTCAGAAAGAGGATGATATCGATTATCAAGCTATCTGCCAAATGCGAATTCGAGCAGGCAATTCAGATGACACAAAGCTATATCAAGCTGCTTCAGACAGAGCAGAAGAATGCCGAGGAAGCAATCAGGATGGCAGAGCAGCTGTTGGCTCAGGCATCAATCGAGGTTTCGATAGAGACCCTGACCCGCAGGGAGGTATCGGATCAGCTCGAGATCAGTATGGATACTCTGAGAAACTGGGAAATGAACAATCTCCTCGAAGTAAAACGAAAAAAGAACGGATACCGGGTATATACAGGGGATGATATCAGGAGATTAAAGATTATCCGGTCTCTGCGCTGTGCCAATTACTCTCTGTCCGCTATCCTCCGCATGATGAATGCGCTTTCCGATGGCAAGCCAATAGACTTGAGAAAGACGATCAATACTCCGGAGGAGAATGAATCCATTGTATCCGTCTGTGATAAACTGTTTACTTCCTTGGATACGGCAAAGGCGAATGCGGCAGATATGCTGAAACTGCTGCACTCTATGGCAGGAAAATATTTATAACCCTACATTTTAACACCAGACTTTGTTCTGGTGTTATTCTTTTCCTCGTAAGCCGGCTGCCCATGCAGCCGGAATAATTGAGTATCCGATGACTGCACCTGCAGTCATTGATGCTACGATGAAGGAGGATGATAGGATGGAAACAATCAGGATCGATAATCTATGGAAGTCTTATGGCGACCTTCAGGCCGTCAAGGGAGTCAGCCTCGGTGTGAACCGGGGTGAGGTGATGGGATTACTTGGCGCGAACGGGGCCGGTAAAAGTACCTTAATAGAGTGTGTTCTCGGCACAAGAAAGCCGGATCGCGGGGCGGTATCCATACTGGGGTCGAATCCGAGGCAGGAACGCAGGAAACTCTTTGAAAGAGTCTCAGTCCAATTCCAGGAATCAAGCTATCAGGAAAAAATCACAGTAGAGGAGCTGTGCCGGTTAACCCATGCTTTATATCAGAAACCAAGAGATTATGAGGATTTGCTGAGACGTTTCGGGCTTGCCGATAAGCAGAAGAAACAGGTCAGCGAGCTTTCCGGCGGGCAGAAGCAAAGGCTCTTCATTGTGCTTGCCCTGATCCCTGAGCCGGAGGTGGTATTTCTGGACGAGTTGACTACCGGGCTGGATGCGAAAGCAAGGAAGGAGGTATGGAAATGTCTCTCCGAACTAAAGGGAAATGGCTTAACGATCTTTCTTACCTCGCATTTCCTGGATGAGGTGGAAGCGCTGTGTGACAGAATCTGCATCCTGAAAAAGGGTGATCCGGTGTTTCTGGGTACGATTGAGGAAGCGAAGGAAAAGAGTAAATGCAGCAAATTTGAGGATGCGTATTTCTGGTTTAGTGATGAGGAGGAGAAAGAGAATGAGAGCTTTTAGAACGATGTTGGCAACTGAGATGAAACTTGCCCTTCGCGGTATGGATATGGTCATCTTCGGCATTATCATGCCGCTGATTGTAATGATTATTCTGGGTATCGTATATGGAGAGAAACCAGCCTTTGAAGGGGCCGGATATACCTTTCTTAGCCAGTCCTTTGGTGCTCTGGCGGCAATCGCCATCTGCGCCTCGGGAGTAATGGGATTACCGTTGGTCGTGGCAGATTATAGAAATAAGAAAATATTGAAGAGATATAAGGTAACTCCGATCAGCCCGCTGATGCTGCTGTTTGTCCAGGTGGCGGTTTACACCGTATTCTCTATGGTGTCCCTGGTGTTATTATATCTGTGCGGCAGGATTTTCTTCGGTCTTCAGTTGGGTGGTAAATGGTATGCCTTTCTTGGAGCCTATCTGTTGGTCCTGCTATCCATGTTCAGCTTGGGTATGATGGTGGGTGCGATATCCCCTAACATTAAGACCTCCAACCTGCTCTGCAGCCTCCTGTATTTCCCGATGCTGATCTTCTCCGGTACGACTCTGCCCTACGAGGTAATGCCGAAGGTATTACAGCGGACAGCTGACTTCCTGCCGCTGACGCAGGGAATCAAGCTTCTGAAAGCAGCTTCTTTGGGATTGCCGGTCGGAGAGGTATTTCTTCCGGTGATTGTCATGCTCGCTCTGACAGTAATCTGTGTTGCAGCCTCCATCCGTTTCTTCCGCTGGGAATAAATCAGGATGCCTCATACTGATTTTCGTTGTATTTTTTATTCATTCCTGCTTTTAACGGATTTCTCTTGACTTTAGCGGCAAAAATGATAGAATAAATGTAATTTCTTTAGAAAAATCATATATTCTATCATGGCTATGATAAGGAGTAGTAGAAGAGACCGATCTTTCAGAGAGTCGCTGGCAGGTGAGAAGCGATAGATCAGGACTTTGAACTCGCCTTGGAGCTCTCTGTTGAACCTATAGTAGACAGAGCGGGCAATCCCGTTACAGAGGTAATGAGTACATGACTTTACAGGTCATGGATTAGAGTGGTACCGCGGAAAGTGTTCATTATTAGAACCTCTTCGTCTCTATAGGAGGAGACGAAGAGGCTTTTTTTATTTATAGGAAAGTTCTTCGAACTTACCCATAAAATAAAAAGCCCTCCGGGCAGGATGCGCACGCCGCTTAATCGGAAGATAGCCGCAAGCGGCTACGCGGCGGCGCGAGAATGTGCCAAGGCACATTCTTTGTTCATTCAATCGCTATTCAGATTATTACAAGGAGGAAACAATCACAATGAATGAGTATTACATGCCGAACGAAGTAGAGAAGAAATGGCAGGAAATCTGGGAGAAGGAGCAGGCCTTCAAGGTTGGCACGGATAAGTCCAAGCCGAAGTTTTTCGCCTTGGTGGAATTTCCGTATCCGTCAGGACAGGGTCTTCATGTAGGCCATCCGAGACCTTATACGGCTCTTGATATCATCGCAAGAAAGAGAAGGCTGGAAGGCTACAATGTACTTTATCCGATGGGTTGGGATGCGTTCGGACTTCCGACAGAGAACTATGCGATTAAGAACCATATCCATCCGAAGATTGTAACCAAGAAGAACATCGAGCATTTTACGGAGCAGCTGAAGGCCCTGGGATATTCCTTTGATTGGGACAGGGAGATCAATACGACTGATCCGGAATATTATAAATGGACCCAGTGGATCTTCCTGCAGTTATTTAAGAAAGGTCTGGCTTACAAGTCTGAGATGCCGATCAACTGGTGTACCTCCTGTAAGGTCGGTCTGGCGAACGAAGAGGTTGTCGGCGGTGTCTGCGAACGCTGCGGCGGTGAGGTAGTCCGTAAGGTTAAGAGCCAGTGGATGTTAAAGATCACGGAGTATGCAGATAAATTGATCGATGATCTGGAGTTCGTGGACTATATTGAGAAGATCAAGGTCTCCC
>JAEZLY010000081.1 GCA_023414985.1 Bacillota bacterium
ACAGTGCATTATGGGATGCCTGTTATGCTTGCCTTATACTTTTCTATGTGTATTGCAGAAGCCCCTTTTACTTATTCTTGGTTTCCAGATTAGCTTATTTGTCTGCCGGCTTCTTGGTTGGATCAAATTCTACGATCTTCTTGACGATATCATCAATTCTACGTTTATCAGCAAAGAATTTTACCTCGCCGTTTGTATCAATTATATAAAAGCTTTGATCATAGGGCAGGAAGGAGGCGCCGATCACTGTTTTAGCTGAGTCATTTAACTGATAGCGGATCGTTAGGTGAGGTGCAACCTTGGTATCGACCTCTTTCTTAATCTCAGTATCGTACTTTGTTCCAACCAAAACCTGATAGAAGTCTTTGAACGCATCCTCATCCACAAGAGTTCCGTTGAAATAATAGGTGCTCTTTACGATATCTTTACCATCCTCATCCTTTGCTGCCTTATGGTCAATCTTAATCTGATAGGGCGTACCGTCGACTGTGATATCGATCTGATCCACATTATCGATATTAGGGATGTTGATAAACGGATTGAGAAGGCTGAAGGTATCTACCGTCAGCATCTTATCGACAGAGTCTGCCGACATGATATAAACCGCTTTGGTACCTGCCTCCATCACATAATAGTTATTACCGCTGTCCTCTTTCTTACCAATCAGGAGCTTGTATTCCTTCGGATCCTGAACCGTCTTTTCTGTAATTTCTTTTCCTGTTGCCGGATCCTTCTCAGGCTTTGAAAGCTTCTCCGTACGATCTACGGTATAACCTAAATCGATGGTTGCCATCGGGTTATCTAGTCCATACAGACTTAAATCCTTGGCTTCATACTCAACGCAGCTGGAATAGGACAAACCGGTAAAATTCTGCTGTATGGCAGCAACCTTGGAACCATCCGCTGTATACCCCACTTTGTAAGGCTTCAGAATGTGCCAGGAGTAAACATTGGAGCCGTCATTGCCCAGTCCAAGCTCTTTGCTGTTAATGACCTCAAAGTCCTCACTCTCCCGGTTATCAATCAGAATATGATTAATGCTCTCTGCTGTGATTGACGGAGCCTGAGCTACTGCTGTCATATCGGAATCGGTATACTTAAAGCCTGTTCCATAGGTAAGATCCATCAGATAGACCTTACCATCCTCATTAACAAGGGCATAGTAACCATTTCCCGCAGAAACCATATTACCGATCTGAAGGGTAACGGTAGTTCCGTCCGTCAGCGTTCCCTGCAGATAGCCGGAGGGCTCCGCCAGTCCGAAATCAGCCAGATTGTCCGGCTTTTCTGCCACCAGACGTTTCGCACTGATATTATTGATCAAACCAATCAGACTGGTTACTCTATCCTGGTTAATCGGGCGGTTCGGATCATTCTGCAGCTTCCAACCCTCGCCTTCCTTTACCAGGGTCATATCCGTATCCTTTGTACGGTAATGAAGACTCATAAGCTTTGAGGTATCCTCAATCTTCGCCAGCTGAATGCTTTCAGTTTTACTGTCTTCCTCAGTCTTAGTCTTCCGGTTGGAATTCCAGAAATACAGACCGATCAAGGCAATCAATACGAAAAGAAGCAAAATCAGTGTAACCGATTTTCTTTTCTTCCTTTTTGCCATTACTTCTTCCTCCTCTTCAAGGTAACCATAATACCCGTAACCAGAATGCTGGCAGGTAAAAGGAGTATGATTACGATTGCCCAGATGATTACTTCCTGGGCATTAGGATAGATAACCTCTTCTCCCAGTGTCTTGGTGGGGATGGACAAGGCCTGACCTTCTCCTACCAGCTTACTTACGGTACCGCTTAGTAAACTTGTATTTTCATATGTTAGGGCAGTCTCATCGAAGGTATATAAGGTTGAATATACAACAAGGTGGGAGTCGGCTCCGTTATAGGTATCCGTCGCAAGGATACCTAGATCAAAGGGTCCCTCTGTATCGCCATCTTCTTTTTCCAGGCTGTTCTTGATATTTACCTTGGAATAAGCAGCATCCGAGGTGGTCATAATCGTCTCCAGCTGTAAGGAGCTTCTCTTGGTATCTGCCTGTTTCAATCCCATTGCCTGTACCATAACGACAGGTATATTGGCGGAACGTGCCTTCGTTACGATATCGCTGCTTCCCAGATTCGGTATCAGCAGGGCCGGGCTTTGTGAGAGATGATTATTCGAATTTCCTTCGATTACCATTCCATCCAATACCTCGATACCGTAATAATCAAGAATTGCTTTATAATTGTTAAGGCTATTGGTCTTATCATTGACCGTGGCAATGATATTTCCACCGTTATTCAGATAATCCTTAATGATTTTCGCTTCATTCTCAGAGAAATCCACCGTAGGAGCATTGATATAAAGCAGCTTACAATCCGCGGGAATGCTCTCAGCCGTCTGAGTATTGATTGTCTCTAAGTTGACATTCATTTTAGAGATTGTCTCCTTGAACAAAGCGCCGGGTGCTGTCTCACCATGGCCTTCCATAACATACATTGCCGGCAGGTCCTCGGTTGTCACATACTGGATTGCTGAGGTAAGCTCACCCTCCACATCCACACCTGTTGTATTGGTTTCATAGGTTTGGTAATTCGTCTCCTGTACAATCATATCATTATAAGGGACATATTTTGATCTACCATTGGTATTATTGACTACGATCAAGCTGTTATCGCTGACCTTCTCATCGGTATAATCCTTGGTGAAGGTCGGATACAGCACCGGATCCTTATAAACAACAGAAATTTTATCAGACAGATTATCATACTTCGTAATAATCTTCTTGAACAGATCCAGCTCACCGCCTGACGGTGCGATATAATAAACCGTGATATCATCCTTTAGACCCTTCACCAGATTCTTTGTGTCATCTGTAAGCGTATACATACCCTGACTGCTCAAATCCGGCTCGATTTTCAAGGAGGAAACCAGCATATTCGCTACCAGCAGGATAACAACCACAACTACGGATACCAAGGATACATAGGCTCCGCTCTTCAGCTTTCGTCCGGAAAAGGATGCCTTCATTTTTCCGGCAAAGCTCATCTTCTCTTCTTCATTCATATTCTTATTTTCCACTGTTTCGCTCTCCTTTCCCTTAGCTCCATCTCTTCTTTTTGATCACCTGTGCCGTCAGGAAGGTGAACAGCACTATAACACTGATATAATAAACAAGTGCTGCCACATTGAAGGTGCCATAAAAGAAGGAATCATACCTTCCGATGACTGAGAACCAATTCATTACTCTAGCCAGGGAGCCGTCAAACAGGGTAGGCTTCAACAGATACAGAACCAGCAGTGCTGCTTCACAAATGATTCCCGTTCCGATCGCAATTACATAATTTTTAATCATCTGGTACAGAACTACGCACAGAATAGCAATGATTACTGCAAATACAATGATAGCTGTTCGATTATCCTTCGGAACGATACTTGCAATTGAATCTATGAGCAAGGTTAAGACAAAGGTTATATATGTGATAACTGCTGCCACCACCTGACTCTCTGTCAGTGAGGAGATGAACAGTCCGATTGATAAATACGACGCACCCAGCAGAGTAAAGGCCAGGATACCGGCATAACCGGAAGCCATGTTGATGTGACCATATAAGCTTAAGATCAACGGGAAGGTACATACCACCAGCATACCCATTCCCAGAATGGAGAATAATGCAAGGAATTTCCCAACCACGATGGAGCCTGCAGTTACCGGGGCAGTATACAATAATTGGTCTGTCTTCTGCTTATTCTCTTCTGCCATTACCCTCATAGTCAGTAACGGTACGGATACAATAAACAGGAAAGTGACAGAAGATAAAGTGGTTTCAATCTTGGTTGAAGTCTGAAGTAAATTCATTACTCCAAAATATAATCCTACGATAATCAGGAATACTGCCAGAAAGACATATCCGATCATCGAAGTAAAATAACTTCTTAATTCTTTCTTATAAATTGCCAGCATCAGAGCTTACCTCCTCTTCCTGATTGATCATTCCGGCTGCTACCTTAGCTTCCTCAGGCAGGGCCTCCCCGGACTCCTCGTCATCGAAGGCAGGCGGAGTATTCTGTGAAATCGGGGTCGGAATTTCTTTATTGGTAACCTTAAGGAAGATGTCCTCTAAGCTCATGCGGAGGGACTGCATTTCCAGAATTGTAGTACCTGCATTCACCAGAGTACGGAATACCTCTTCGCGGATATCCTCCTTCTCATTACAGAACACGGAAAGCTCTACTACACCTTCCTCCACCGGAGGGTTCTCCTTGATCTTACGGATACGATTTACCTTCTTCAAGGCTTCGATGATAGCGGATTTATCTCCCTTTACGGAAAGCTTCATACCACCGGTAGCACCCATACGAGTACTTAAGTTTTCCGGCTTATCACTGAGGATCAACTTACCGCGGTCAATGATCATGACCGTATCACATACGGCGCTGACCTCCTGCATGATATGGGAGCTCAGAATGATCGTGTGCTTCTTACTCAATTCCTTGATCAGCTCTCTGATTTCGATAATCTGCTTCGGGTCAAGTCCTACGGTAGGCTCATCCAGAATGATCAGTTCGGGATATCCCATAATAGCCTGTGCGAGACCTACTCTTTGCTTATAGCCTTTGGAAAGATGCTTAATCAAACGGTCTGCCATCGGTGTAATCATGGTGGAATCCATGATTTCTTCTATCATCTGTTTCTTCTCGCTTTTGGCAACCTTTTTTAAGTCTGCCACAAAGCTTAAGTATTCTCGGACTGTCATATCCGGATAAAGAGGCGGAAACTCCGGCAGATAGCCGATCATCTTCTTTACTTCTTCGGGTTCCTCAAATACATCCACCCCATTGACCGTAACCGTTCCCTCGGTTGCAGAAATATATCCGGTAATAATGTTCATTGTGGTCGTCTTACCGGCACCATTGGGCCCCAGAAAGCCCAGGATCTGTCCTTTGTTAACTGTAAAGGATAAATGATCCACTGCGGTATGATTTCCGTAACGTTTTACTAAATTATTTACCTCAATCAAAATCTCTTCCTCCTATCATGATGTTTGCCTTATCGGTCAAACCTTGTTCTCAATAACAACAATGATACAATAAGAATACGAAAATTTTGTGAACAAATTAAATAAATTTTCATAATGTTACCTAATGCGTATCTTACCCATTCCGAACAAGAAAATCCCCCGATGTAAAGCATCCTCTGCTTCATCAAGGGGGGATTGTTTCCTATTAATATTGTATAACCGGCAGGGGCTTATCCCATCAAATCGCTCATCGTATATTTTCCGGCCGGTTTACCGACAAGATATTTCGCTGCCTGCACCGCACCCTTAGCGAAAATCGCTTTCGAATAGGCTGTATGCTTGATCTCGATCACTTCATCCGTTCCCGCAAAGATAATTTCATGCTCTCCGACAATCGTACCGCCGCGGACTGCAGAAATTCCGATTTCTTTTTTGCTTCTTGCAACACGATCTTCCGAACGGTCATACTTATATTGGTACTCATTGTTCAATACCTCATTCATGGCATCCGCCAGTGCCAAAGCAGTACCCGATGGTGCATCGACCTTCTTATTATGATGGCGCTCTACAATCTCTATATCAAAGCCCGAATCCGCAAGAATGCCCACTGCTTCCTGAAGAAGCTTCGTAATCAGATTAATTCCCATGGACATATTGGCAGATCGAAAGACCGGTATCTGATGGGAAGCCTCATCAATCAGCATCAGCTGTTCCTTGCTCAAGCCCGTAGTACAGGATACAATTCCGACATTTCGACTGATGGCAAAATTCAGCATCTCTTCCAGATTCACCGGCGCAGAAAAATCAATAATCACATCTGCTTTTACATTACATTGGGAAAAGCTCTGGTATACCGGATATTTATTATTTCGGTTCTGAGTCACGTCGATCCCTGCAATAATCACCGCATTTTCGTCCGCATCAACCATATCCGTAATAACCTGCCCCATTTTACCGTTGCATCCCCGCAATATGATATTCGTCATATGCTTCCTCCTAAAAAATGATAATATACTCACTATTATGATATGATTCAACATCAGAAAGTATCTTATAAATCAAACATAATCCAGATAATTACTTGCTGTAAAAATAGAAAGTATTTGTATTTATAGTAGTATTACAGTTATAGTTATACTTGTAGTTATAAAAGCTGAAGGTGTCAAAAGCACCGTAGGTGCTTTTCGGATAAGGTACGACGTTATGCAAGCTTGCTTGCAATAGCGTTGTACCTTATCTGGAAAAAACGTGCGCAGCACTTTTGAAACATTCAGCGTATCTATCTCAAGGAAAACTGCACTTAGTTACTTTCAGCATACTTATATCATGAAAATTTTACACTGCACTTTTAATACTTTCAGCGCACCTATCTCCAGCTGTACCTTCTTACACTTTCATTCTACCACATGATCGTTAGTTTATACCAGAACTTATGCTTTCCTATTAAAATACTCTTCGCAGGATCATCATCCAATCGTCTTAATGCCTACTGCCTGCATCTCTTTCATTAATCTCTCAGCATTGGCCGGCTCCATCTCGGTTAAGGGCATTCTTAGGTGACCAACGCCAAAGCCCATTAAGTTGACAGCCTTCTTCACGGGGA
Organism: Bacillota bacterium; assembly: GCA_023414985.1. Classification (GTDB taxonomy): domain Bacteria; phylum Bacillota; class Clostridia; order Lachnospirales; family Lachnospiraceae; genus Mobilitalea. The sequence continues at coordinate 6,613 of JAEZLY010000081.1, forward strand.
TCGGATTAACCTCGCAGAACAGAGCATTGATCAGCGGCAGATACTTTAGCTGAAGCTCTCTGCTTCCTACCACATCCCCCTCCAGATACTTCATAGCCATGTCATGGGTTTCTTTTGGTACAACATTGGATAGTACGGAGATAACTCCGATTCCGCCAAGACTCATGATCGGAACCACCATCTCGTCACAGCCGGAATACAGATCAATCTTTCCACCGGTCAGCTGCATGATTTCTGCAACCTGAGCAATATTTCCACTGGCCTCCTTAATTCCGACGATGTTATCCACATTCTTTACCAAGGTAGCCACAGTCTGAGGAAGAATATTGCAGCCGGTACGTCCGGGCACATTGTACAGGATGATCGGAATCTTTACAGAATTTGCAACCTCTGTGAAATGCGCGATCAATCCCTTTTGAGTGGCCTTATTATAATAGGGAGTAACCAAAAGCAGCGCATCCGCTCCATAGCTCTCCGCTTCCCGTGACAGGTAGATTGCGGTATCGGTGGCATTGGAGCCTGTTCCAGCAATCACCGGAACACGCTTCGCAACCTTATTCACCGTATAGCGAATGCATTCCAGATGCTCTTCATGTGTCAGGGTGGAAGCCTCGCCGGTAGTACCACAGATCACAATCGCATCTGTTCCCTCAGCAATCTGATACTCAATTAATTCCCCCAGCTTCTCAAAATCCACTTCATTGTTCTTTGTAAATGGTGTTACGATTGCGACACCTGCTCCTTTAAATACTGCCATATTCCATTCCTCCTGTTTTTTTGGCATGCTTAAAAGGTATGATCCGGTAACCATGATTTTTAGCGAAAAAAAATCGACCCCATGAGTCGACTCTAAAGAATTACTTCACCGTAACCTGATGTGATCAGGAACGGATATCAGATTGGCAGGATAGTACCTATCCTCTCTGATAAGTATAAAACATTCTTTAGGCAGCGCTCCATCAAGTTATTGATGACAGTCATATGGTTCTTAACCATATGCCCAGCAGTAATGATTCAGGTTATTACCACTTCGGCATTGTTTCCTTTCCCTGCGTTCATCTATGCCTGACATATCCCGCAGAATACTCATAAACAATGCACCTCTACCATAAGCTATATGCATTTTCTAATTAATTGTAAGCACATATTAGCACTATCCCTATTTATTGTCAATGTTTTTTTATATCATAAAACAGAGCGTCTGCTTTAGTTTCTTTAGCATTATATAAAACGGGCTCATGGATCGGTGACCCGAGCCATGAACCCGATAAATGTATGATTAATATTCCTCCAGATACTCCAGCTTGCTTACAGAAACCTCATAGGCAACTCGTTTTTCAAAATCTACGTCGTTCACCTTCTTCTGGTATTCCCTGCTTTGAATTCTTCCCCATATCTGGACATGACCTCCGACGGCAAAGCTTTCTGCAAATCTTGCATTCCGCCCCCAGCAGATGCATGGGATATAATCTGACTTTCCGTAAGGACGGTTCACTGCCAACAGCACATCCGCTATCTCTCTGCCAAGGGGAGTTTTACGGTAAATCGGCGGTTTGCATACGAACCCATCCAGGAATATGTGATTCGGTTTCGCGTTTTCCGATAATTCGTCCACCATTTTAATTTCTCTTGCGAATACCGACAGTACCAGCTTATTCTTACTTTCCTCATGACGGTTATAGGATCTGAACTGCCCTAGAACCTCTACAAACTTGCCCTTATAATCTTGTTTTACATCAATCAGCCGTTCTGAAACCATGACCGGGATCATATCGTAGGAATTACTTAACCTGCTTACTACCACCTCAAGAACATAGAACCCTTCTCCAAAAACATCATGGCTGAACGTAAAATCACTGATTACCTCTCCTGCAATACTTACTTGATTGTTATCAAATACTTTATCTGTCATAACCGTACCTCTCCCTTCCTTCCAGGCGTATCTTAACGCCATTCTGCTCTAAAATGTGGGGTGACAAACCGATTAGGAATTTCACCTATGCTTTAAATATATGCAGATTTCCAGATTTTAGAAGTAAAAATATCTATATAGTTATAGTTTTTACATATTTTGTTAATTTATACAAATTCCCTTCAAATTTTTATGAACTTTTTCGTAAAACTACGTTGATTTTCAATTAGACGATATGCTACAATATAAAGGTTGCAAAAATGAGAAATAATATAAGTAATATACGCGTGTCAAACACGCAGATTGGAGCATTATTAATGATACGAGAGGATATAAGAAATATTGCCATTATAGCGCATGTTGATCACGGTAAGACCACCCTGGTGGATGAGTTACTGAAACAAAGCGGCGTATTTCGATCCAACCAACAGGTAGTAGAAAGAGTCATGGATTCCAATGCACTGGAGCGGGAACGCGGAATCACAATTCTGTCAAAGAATACCGCTGTTCAGTACAACGGATACAAGATTAATATCATAGATACCCCCGGACATGCCGATTTCGGCGGTGAAGTTGAGCGTGTATTAAAGATGGTAAACGGAGTTGTCCTTGTGGTAGATGCCTTTGAAGGACCGATGCCTCAGACTAAATTCGTGTTAAAGAAGGCTTTGGAGCTTTCTCTTCCCGTAATTGTCTGTGTTAATAAGATCGACCGCCCTGAGGCAAGACCGAACGAAGTAGTAGATGAGGTGCTGGAGCTGTTATTAGAGCTTGACGCAAATGATGAGCAGCTGGATTGCCCCTTCGTCTTCGCTTCTGCTAAGCAGGGAATTGCTACTCTCTCCTTTGCGGATGAGGCTACAGATATGACCCCGCTTTTCGAGACGATCATCAATCATATCCCCGCTCCCGAGGGTGACCCGGAGAAGGGTACGCAGATCCTGATCAGTACAATTGACTATAATGAATATGTCGGTCGAATCGGAATTGGTAAGGTTGATAACGGAAGCATCCGTGTCAATCAGGATGCGGTGCTGGTAAATGCGCACGAACCGGATATGAATGTAAAGGTCAAGATCAGTAAGCTTTATGAATTTGACGGTTTAAAAAGAGTTGAGGTAAATGAAGCAACCATCGGTGCGATCGTCGCAATTTCCGGTATTGCAGATATCCACATCGGTGATACCATCTGCTCTGCAGAGAATCCAGAAGCGATTCCGTTCCAGAAGATCTCGGAACCGACGATTGCAATGTATTTTAATGTCAACGACAGTCCTCTGGCCGGCAAGGAAGGAAAATTCGTTACCTCCCGCCACCTGCGCGACCGTCTCTACCGTGAGTTGAATACGGATGTCAGCCTCCGGGTGGAGGAAACCGATACAACTGAAAGCTATAAGATCTCAGGACGCGGTGAGCTGCATCTTTCTGTCTTAATCGAGACGATGAGAAGAGAAGGATATGAATTCTCCGTCAGCAAGGCAGAGGTTCTGTATAAGAATGATGAGCAGGGACGAAAGCTCGAGCCCATGGAGCATGCCATGATCGACGTTCCCGATGAATATACCGGTATCGTAATCGACAAGCTGGGACAGCGCAAAGGTGAAATGATCAATATGCATACCTCCGGTAATGGACATACCAGAGTCGAGTTCTCCATTCCGGCTCGTGGATTGATTGGATACCGCGGAGAATTCCTGACGGATACCAAGGGAACCGGTATCATCAATACTTTATTCGACGGCTATGGCCCCTTCAAGGGCGATATCCAGTATCGTAAGACAGGCAGCTTAATTGCCTACGAGACCGGCGAAAGCATTACCTACGGACTCTTTAATGCACAGGAGCGAGGAATTCTGTTCATAGGACCCGGCGTAAAAGTATACTCAGGAATGGTAGTCGGACAGAATCCAAAGGCAGAGGATATTGAGGTGAATGTCTGCAAGCGTAAGCAGCTTTCCAATACTCGATCCTCCAGTGCAGATGAAGCCTTACGTCTGTCTCCTCCGAAGACCTTGAGTCTGGAGCAGGCATTAGAATTTATCGAGACGGACGAGCTGCTGGAAGTAACTCCGGTCAGCCTTCGTATTAGAAAGAAGATATTGGACTCCACTCTTCGTATGAGGGATCGCAGGAATAAACAAAGCAACTAAAACTTATAAAAATACAAAAAATGGGCGGCCCTGAAAACTAAGGCCGCTCATTTCTATTATTCAGATTTTAAGTTTATTGATATATTTTTCACATATTTGGTTAAAACTATTTCTCTAGTCCTTTGATATCGAGAATCCTCTGATCAGGATATCTGCCGATGTCTCTTATTCCCTTGATCTGATACTGCTCCAGAACATCCTTAAAATAAGCTCTTATCGTATCCTTCGCAATAATCTTATTGTTATACTTGTCTCTGGAAATCTTCATTAACGACTTTTCATATGTAGTCATCGCGATCAAGGCTTTCGGTCCGTACCAGGGGAAAGCATCCATGATCCCGTCAATCAGATCGATCTCCTCAGGAGACAGAAATTCTTCCCCACCGTCCAGCGTGTGGATACCACAACGTTTCATGCCTTCATAAAGCTTCATATAAGGCATATGCTCATTGTTGATACCGCACTCCTCCTGGAACAGCTCCTTATCATAAAAAGCCAAAGAAAATGCCTGTCCATAATAAAGCAGGAACTGTATGTAACTCGGACAAATTTCGGCATTGCATTTATTTACAATATAATATGCAGCTGCATAAATCTTCGAAGACATAATCTTTGACATTACTGCCTTCTTACTTTTCTTAAAAGCCACTCCCGTCAGACATTCCTTCCTTCTGCACAAAAGATCGTAATAGAATTCCGGATCATCCAATATTGCCTTTAGCTTGTTGGAATATTCATTGGTCGGTATATCTCCCTCCATGTAGCGAATAATTGTAGTCTCCCCCCAACCAAGAAGCTTAGCCAA
>JAEZLY010000120.1 GCA_023414985.1 Bacillota bacterium
TGTAACCAGTTCGGTAATCAGGCTCCCGGAACCGATGAGGAGATCTACACTTTCTGTGAAGCCAATTACGGTATCAAGTTCCCCACTTTCTCGAAGATCGAGGTAAATGGTGACAATGTACACCCCTTATATCAGTATCTCAAATCCCAGAAGGGCTTTGCAGGCTTTGATCTCTCCCACCCGATCGGTCCGAAGCTGAATGAAATCCTATCGGCAAGCGATCCTGATTATGCAAACAAGCCGAGTATCAAATGGAACTTCACCAAGTTCCTCATTGATCGTAAGGGTAATGTCGTAGAGCGCTTCGAGCCTACCGAGGATATGTTCATCGTAGAGGATAGGATTAAGGAGCTGCTGTAATATGGGATGCAACCTGTAATTGCATGATATATTAATAGAATAATCAATATATAATGACAGACAAATGGCGAGATGAATAGGATAAATACCTATAGTCTCGCCATTATCCTGCAGTAGGGGTATCATACCACATCTTTAATATACAGATTGAGATATAGACTGGATGAAAAATTACGATTTAACAGAAAATATAGAAAAAATAGAATAAAAAGATGCCAAGATTGATTGGCTAAATCTACATCTCAATGATATAACTCATTGAATTTAACTCGAAAGCTTAATTTATTTATATTGTAATAGCTATCTATTGTAAATGTCAACTATATTTTTGTAATATATGTAAAACTTCTAATTTTTTCTCTCTATGTTTGTCATATTCACCAAATATATACAGGAAAACTTGATTGAATTCTCTTTAGTTCTTCCTAATTATTTCCATTTCAACAGTATTCGATAAGATACCTCTCATCGCAAATTACATTTTTCTTGATTACTTGCATTAGTAAATGCCATATTTCAATATAAGGTTCCTTCATAATCATCCTTATATTTTTTCGAACTGTAATAGATCAAGAAATCTCCTGCTTTCCAATTAAATTTAACACCTTTGTTATCCGTTTTACTGATTACTGCTCCCTCGTTCACCCACATTGAGCATTTCCCATAATTAAGATAATTATTACCATTGATATAGGACAAGCGTTCTCTTCCGTTCTTATCTATGGTTATGATGTTAAAATTGACTATAATGTATCCATCCTTTAACCAGAAGCTTTCATTATAAGTAATACCATTGTCTCGCATATATTTATGTACATCATATCCAGCCTGTACTGCGAGAATATTTTCCGGTATTTTATAATTTCCGTACCATCGCTGCATAAATTTCAACAATACAACTTTTGAAAGTCCGGTAGCCGCCTTTACATCCTCATATGATTTTACTTCAGTCACCATAGAGGAATACCTTGTTCCTATAAAGGTTCGGAAGGCATTCAACAGCTTGAAATTGGAATATGCATACATTGGGCTGTTTTGATAATAGAGCCTAGAATATGTTGTTCCAAGTACAGCAGCCGTATTTGTTAGTTCTGTCTCAGGAATTCTGTTATAAATATTGCCGACACTTCCCGATTTAATATTCACCATGTCGACACCCTCTCCCACTTTCACAAGGGAGTACTTCTTTCCATTGATCTCTTCATCGTAATAAAGGTCTACCTGCCTTCTATTTTTACCATTGGCATCGACATAATAAAACGTCGGCATAATCTTAATATGGCTGAGACCACCGTACATTTCTCCTGTTGTATCCAAAAAGAAGCGCACTGCATAACCCGCTTTAAGAACTCCAATGTTTTTATATTTTGGGTGATCACCGTTAATCAGCGGGAAGGTATATTTACTCAACCTCCCGGTATCTTCTCCATATTGATTTTGAGTTCCAACTGTATAATAATATGCAGATGTCTCACTGAAATAGCTTTTCATGGTACCATTAACAGCACCGTCAAAATATTTGAGATGCATAGTATTACCTGAACGAAATACATTTTCCCATTTCGGATAATCAGAGATATCATATAGAGTAAGCCCGTAAATTCTGCCTGAAACCTCGAAATTCATAGTTGCTGTCGCTACATAATTGGAGAGGCGTTCATTCCTGGTTATTTCTGTCTTGTCGAGTTTACTTGCTCCATTTACTGCTATGCATCTAAAATCAGCTGTATACACTCCCTCCTGCACCCATATCGGAACATAAAATCGGTGAGTATCTCTACCCAAGATATACCAGGTATTTGCCTTTAAAAAGATATCATTTCCCAAAAGTCCGTCATCCAATTTGTCCACATAGACATCAAAAGGGAATTTGACCTCATTTCTGACAGCACCATCCTTCTTAGCGATATAAGAAACATCGTCCGGATTAACGAAGGACCGGGAAAAATCCCTGACATGATATCCCCGGCGGTCACTGTGTTCCAAAGTATTTGATATCTTTACGGTAAAATCATTTAATTTACTGTCCGGATCTAGAACGATTTGAACCGCATCGGATCGAGGGTTGATCAGCTGTGACCACTGATCGTTATCCCCGGCTACAATTGGTTTACATATAACAGGTGTATGAATGATAACGTTATTCACAGGAACATTGAAGGTCTTGGTTGGGGCGGAACTGTTCACACTTGCTGTGTGAAGCAGATAAGTAACGCTGCCGGAAGAGGTATATGAACCGTTCTCTTTTTCAGCATCTATCACTTTGCTCTCGGTAAACAAGCCCTTGTCATGGCAGTTCCCTGAACATTGAACGAAGGATGAAACATTCGGTGTAGGAGCGATTTTCCTTGTGATTGCGTCCGACATCACCACACTTCCATTGAATAAAATCGAATCATTTTTTACAATTGCTTCACCTGTACCTGCCCATGCATAATTGGATAGATCTTCATTAGGGATGGAAGGTTTCGTACTCGAACCGGAACTTATTGTACCTCCGTCCACCGTGATACCTGTTGATACCTGCTCCGGAGCCATTACATGAGAGAGAAGACTGGAACTATGCCTAGAATTTAAGGCTGGGATTTTCAGATAGGTAATATTCCCGTCTAGCGTGACGCTTCCCCCCGGAAGAGAATAATTAAAGACTCTTGCTGTATTAACGTAATAGTAATCAAGCCTCTCGATTTCCCAATAAGAATAAGCTCGTTCCACACTGATAACCTGAGACCGGGATTCCGTTGACGTCACCGGTTTTGGCCCACCATATTTTATAGGGGTAGCTGTCATGTACTGCAAGGTGTAATTCTTTGTTACCTTTACGCTGTATGTCATCTTCCCAGTCCTATTCACAAGAGAATAGCCAAGAAGATAATCCCTTGTCTTGACATATACATATTGGTTCTCTGTTGTCGGAATACCCTTTTCAGAATCGAAATACTTTGCCCCATATTTATCACCGTCAATCACGCCATCTGGGGAAGGAGTATCCAGCGGAACGGTAATAGGGTCTTCTGGCTCTGGAATTGGAATTGTAGTTGGTTTTGGGGGAGGAATTGAAGGTGTACCCGGTATCGGGGTCGGAGATGGTTTCAATGATTTCTTTTTAAATACCATTTTGATTGTTAGCGTAGAACCCGGAGATGCATCCGGAGCATTGAAGTTGACTTTGTTTCCAGTGAAATTACCTAGATTTTTCGTAATACCACTTTTGCGATCCACATAAGTGTACTTCCAGTATTGATATTCGTATGTATCTTTATTCTTTGCTATTTTTTCTTTAGATAATGTGTACGGTGGTATTACCTCATCATAGATTGCATGTTTCGTATATCCCAGTAAATCATTATCAAGTATGTTATTCTCCTCATCTACTGCTATAACTTTTACAGCAAAAGCAACGTTTGATAATACATATTTAAAATTATAATAACCTTTAAGGTAATTGATAGTAGCTGAACTCCATGGCTCTTTCGCAAGCATATCCTGATATCCATAGATTGAATTATATAAGATATTATTCCCCTGGAATATCTGAAACACATTATTTAGATAAACAGTTGCACTTCCATTATTAAATAGGTAATCACCTGTGATGCCTAACTTAGCCGCGGCACTCATGAAATTTTCTTGTTTAATAATATACTCAACGGTTTTTGTTGTACCATTATCATCTTCTAAGCCAAATGAGAAAGGAACATTTTTATAGTCTATATTTGAATTATTCCCCTCCGAGAATTTTAGGTTAAGATCATATCTTTCTCTGGTCATTCGGTAAAACAATGTTTTATATCTGATTGAATTGTCATCTGCACTATTATGTTTTCCTGTCTGTACAATTGTATCTTCCCTAATTTCCGTTTCTTGACTTCCAGTTTCACCGCCCTCTATCTTTACCCAGTTATCTGCAGCGTAGACTACTTTTATATCTCCAGTGATAAAGAGTAACATTAAGCAAATTAGTATAGATGATAGTGTCTTGCGGATTTTAACACATCCAAAAATCTGCACTATTACTTCACCTTCCTTTTGTTATATAGCAACTCATCAAGTATTGAATAATATACTCCCAGTCTCTCTGGCTTTTTAATAAAATACCATGAAAGTTCCACTTCAAAATAACTCTCCTTCCAGTCTCCTAAGGAGAAATCATTTAAACATACTATAGGATATCGCGTATATAAGATTTTCCTATACGGATTATCGTTCACAAGGGTATCCGCATTAGCTCCTGCCTTTACTACAGATGAATTAATTCTATATTTCACATAGACTCTTAACACATAACTACCACGAAAATAGTACAATGATGATTTATCTACTACAATTTTTGAGCTTTCTACAACCGTTTTATTTTCCTTCGTATTCTTAATATATTGATTAATTTTATCTTTTGTCCTATTTTCCAGACTTTCATCTCCATAACTATAATCGCTTGAAATAATCTTATTAACCCATTCTTCATTAATTGTTCGATAATCTACATTAAAAACACATTCCATATGAGTTTTTACTTTTTTAACCCAGACATCCAGATATTGATTTTTAACATCATTAAAGTTTTCAAAATCAGTTATTTTATCTATATCTGCTGGAGAAGCATACTCTTCCAAATATTTATAAGGTGTTCTTTCCCCAGTTTCAGGATTAACCTTTGCCTGCCCCTCATATCTAAACTGCCAGTCATAATATGCATTCGGATAGCTCGCAAGTACATACGGAAAATACTTTGCATACTTAGGCAGATTCGTTGTTCTAATCAACTGGCCATCCGGGCTGATTTTTACACGTAAGGTATTATCCTTCAACATCTTAAGGCTCGACAAAGCCCCGGCCTTTGTAACAATACTGGTCAATTTTAGCTTACGGTTCGAAGAATAAGCCCCATTTGAATATCCTTTCATTAATCCCTTTATGTATCCCTTGGCAATATCTTCTCTCTTAGTTTCAGCCACATTGTTAATATCCGAGATTCTCTTCTCGATTACTTCATTCAGAAGCTTAGTGTCTATCGAAGGATGATTTACATAATCATCTGCTCTACTTAATAACATCAGCATATCACCACGGGTAAGAGTAGCGGTATAATCTGCAAAATCTCCTGATTTTATGATACCGAGATTCATAAGAGCATCTATATAGGAAGCATTACTTTCTTCAACCACCTGAACATTGAGCTCTATTACAAGCTCTTTTGCAAATTCAGACACAGAAATATTAGTTGCAGCGGCCTGTGCTGTCTGTGGCCTGGTAATTAAAGGTGAAATTATAGCCAATAGAACAGTCAATAATATTGCAGTAACTTTTTTTATCATTATATAGTTCCTCCTTGGTAGATAGAAAATCTTATTTCGTTTTTCAGGACTAACGGTATATTCCAAATGGTTCGATTCCTCTTCTTATCTGAAGGATTTCACATTTCACCTAATTTAATATTATTCATACATTTTTTCTATCTAATACAGTTATATCATAAGAAATGTCAAAATGGTAGCAGATATTGTAAAATATGTCATATTAATTCCATTTCGCTAAAATATATAAGCTTCCTTTAATATTCACTTATACGATCAAAGTTCTATTTTTATCACGCCAAAGTAAGTTATAAAGGCCTGACAGCTGGTCTATGCAAAATAGCACTTCTCCAGGATACAAATAACTCCTTCGTGCCATTTCAGATATTGAACTTTTCAGACCGGCCATTGCTTCATCGGTATCACCATGAGTATAACGTATATAAGCTTCATAAGTAGCCTTCACCCGATCTGATTGAACATCCCCTCTGATTTCGAATTCCTTAATATAACCCGCCATCTCACTACAGTAACAGGCCTTTTGTAATTTGGCTGTCTTCTGAAGCAGAAGATCAAGAAGCATATCGATATATAGCATCTCCATCTGAATGATATCTTTAACTCCTTTACTGATCGGAGCTGACATATCAATTTTCAAAAGGGAATTTTGAGCATTTTTATACTCATCGTTATCCAAAAAGTAATAACATTCCAAAACAGCATGGTATGCTGTAATATCATTAACTACTTGACTTCCGGTGTGACAGATCAGCTTTTTCCCAATCTGCCGATATGTTTCACCTTCATATAAGTGCTTCGCAATCATTAACTGATGATTATGGCATTCTCTGGATAGTGAATCCCTTTTCATAAAAATTAAGCACGCCATATCATTACAGATGAATTTTGTATTTGGGAGACCATTGGCTAAGATTATCGCCAATCCGGAGGTACAAAGGCTGAGACTATAAATCATTATTAATGGGTAGTTATAGAAACACACAATACCCAGAATACCGCATGATGTGAGGATTGTATTCATGATTAATCCTCCAAGGGTATATACCAATGCTCCATTATTTATGTTTTTGGGATACATTATACAACGGCATCCGGAAGTAGTAACCACCTTTATCCCGAATGTCTTCCTTTTTTTTATCAGGATAAACTTGAAAATCTGTAGATATATATGTCTCCACCCTGAAAAATATCCAAATAGCATATGCCCGACCTCATGAAAAAATACTTGTAAAAAACAAGTTACACATATCGCAGTTATTACATGGATAATGTATATCATTAATCTCATTTCATATCACTCCTAAAGCCTTATGCTAAAAGTATCTACTTCAACTATATAAATGCGAATTAAATCTCTTTATTATCGAACGCATCATTACATAAGCTTATCTAGTCACTATCATTTCGCGATATTCAATCAATCTGCGGTACTCTTGGCCCATGTTCAATACAGTCATCACTATAAGCTCCCATCCTTGCACACTCTTCCAGACTATCAAAAACTTCCTCCAGAACGAAGGAATTATTATGCAGCATCGGACAGCCGGCCTTATGTGCTAGGTAGTACCAGCTCTTTTTTTCGATGTAATATAGTTTCTTTTTTAAGATATTTGCACTGGCACAAGATATCTTATTAAAGGTATAATTTTTGTCCCTGCCATAAGGATACCCCTGAAAAACAACAATCATATTCACGTCATCCATATACTGAGCCCATTCCTCTGATTGTCCCGCCGGAAAAGAGAAATGATAAGTAATACCATTCTGGCTGGCAATCAAATTGTATTGATTCGTATAGTAGGATAATACTTCTTCTAAATGATTTATTACGGCACTCTTTTTGATAAGCTCATATCTTTCATCATTCAGAAGAAACCAATCGCGGTTCTTGTCCCTGATATTTTGGTAGATATCATCCGTCTGAAGCTCATGATAGTCAAGTTCTAATATGCTTAGTTTATCATTAATCAATTTATTAATATCATTGATAATAACTTGATCTGTAAGAGTGAAACGATAATTGATATAACCATCTTCATAGAAATATGGCATTTTTTCGGACCATCTGCGTTCGATGCACTTCATACCGTCCTCTGATACATAATCATCATAATAGTAAACAAAGTACCCATCAGAATCGCATAATAAGATAACCGGAATATAGTTTTGTAGTTCGGTCTGTGCATTATTGTCAGATATAATTCCCATAGATGAATAAAGGGAATGAAAGAAGGTTGATATCATTCCGTCTTTATTCAGTACATTTGTGCCAAATTTTCCGGATGACGCAAGGTAATTTATCGCATCCGAAGTAGCTGTATCAAGACTGTTCTGCATCTGTTCCTTTTCATTCTCCAGGTTCTTTATGCTGCCTACAGAAATATCAGTCTTAATCACTGCTATAAGAAAGAACAATAAAAACATTAATACAAAATGATATAGTTTCATCCTTCAGTTCCTTATTTATCGTGAGTGTTTCCGGTGGTAAAGCGTATGTTTAATATTCTTTAATTCTTGTACTGTCTTTTAATATGAGCCATTGTTTCGGCAATGAGAAATAAATCTTCTTAAGAAGGCTATGAGTGATTGTCGAGGATTTATTCTGTATCTGCACTGTTAGTTTATCTCCTTTATTCATCTGATATATGCCGTCTTCGTATAGATCCTCGAGTATAGATTCCATATAATTCTTATTCTCATATTCCAATACGTTTCCTGTAAAGACGGGTATTTTAGACTGACAATAAGGGCATCCCGGGTCAGAACTGTCAGGATAAAGTTCATAATCATGTCCACATATTGCACAGATTATCTTTTTACTGACTGTCGTTACCATGATAGAGGCTTTTACTCCTTTATATCCAATAGTAACGAGCTTAGTTCCAAGATATCCGCTATCCAGATTGTCTACATAACCACTTGTGATCGTTTCCATATGTCCATCCAAATACTTAGCAACAAGGACAACTCCATTCTCTTCAAGAGTAGTACCGATTGTAATTGTCATGTTTAGGGTTACCGGATGCTGAATACGGATGCTTTCAACCCAGGCATTACAATAAGGGCATCCCGGATCGCTGCCGTCAGGATTCAGGTTATAAACATGTCCGTAGGAACAAGTCTTAGTCCTTGGTACTACCGTCACAGTCATATGAGCTGTTAATGCCTCACCTTTTATATTCGTATAGGATATGACAACATCAGCGTTTGTAACAGGAGTGTTTGTTACAAAACTGGTTGTACAAAGAACAGCTTTCTTCGATCCATCTATAAAGGTAGCTCTGGCTGTAGTTATTAACGGCTCACCTTTATATACTGCCTGGACAGGGTTTGTGGGTATAATGGATTTTACTAACTGGTTACAAGCTAGATGCCCATTTCCATCCTTTCCACAAGCAAGGTACCACTTATTATATGTTGTAAAATCACATAATTTTATTGAATCAACCAAATTAGCGTTTACGCAAAAATCGCAATTATCTGGAGTAAGATATCCTAGTGTGCCAATTTTATTCCATGCATTTATAAATTCATACTTACCGCGATATTTAGTATTAAACTCAGCTTCAGATAGAAC
>JAEZLY010000183.1 GCA_023414985.1 Bacillota bacterium
ATCTATCACAGAGGGCGGTTAGAAGAACCGGGATTGAGATTCATCCGGGAGCAACCATTGGGAAGAGATTATTTATTGACCACGGCAATGGAGTCGTAATCGGTGAGACTGCAATCCTCGGGGATGATATTACCTTATATCAGGGGGTTACATTGGGGGGAAACGGAAAGGAGACGGGAAAGCGTCATCCCACCATCGGAAATAATGTGATGATCAGTGCGGGAGCTAAAATCATCGGATCCTTTTGCATCGGGGATAATTCAAAAATCGGGGCAGGCTCAGTCGTATTATCAGAAGTGCCGGCGAATTCTACAGTTGTAGGCGTACCCGGCAGGGTGGTAAAAAGGGACAATGTCAGGATACCTCAGGAGGAGCTGGATCACTGCCATTTACCGGATCCTGTACTATCTGACCTCAACCTGCTGAAAGAGGAGAACAGGAATTTAAAGCAAAAGCAAAAAGAGCTTGAGGAAAAGCTGAGAGATATAATTAAGTTCATCGGACAAGGAGAAACGGAGAATGGAATGGGATTTCAAGAAAATGTATTCCATATTTTCAACGAAAGAACAGAGACTGCTTCTTAAGGGAAGATGGGGAGTCGAACGGGAGTTACAGCGTGTTACGAAGGTCGGTGAGTTGGCATTGACACCGCATCCGGCTATCTTCGGAGATAAATTGGGGAATAAGGAAATCACTACGGATTTTTCGGAGAGTCAGATGGAACTGATTACCCCGCCGTTACCTACGGTAGAGGAGGTTAGCAGATATTTGACCCTTCTGCATGAAAAGGCAGCAAAGGCAGTGGGGAAGGAATATCTGTGGCCGCTCAGTATGCCACCTAAGTTACCGGAGGAAGAATTGATCCCGATTGCGAAATTTGAAGATACCAAGGAAGGTCAGGAAGCCTATCTTTATCGGCAGGGGCTGGCTAACCGTTATGGCAGAAAGATGCAGATGATTTCCGGTATTCATTTTAATTTCTCTTTTGGGGATGAGCTGCTGGAGCTTCTGGAGCAGGAAGTGGGTGAAGGGAAATCCTCCTCTGAATTTAAAGATGAAACCTATTTCTCGGTGGCCCGTAATTTCCTTCGCTTCCGGTGGCTGCTGATCTATCTATATGGTGCTTCGCCTTCCTTTGATGATACCTATGGTGCTGTCATGAAGAAAGAAATGAGGAAGGTTAGACAATGCTGTCCGGAGTGCTGTTCCGATGATAAGGAGTATGCCACCTCACTGAGGGTCAGCCGCTATGGATATTCTAATTCCACACAGATAAAAAATAATATCTACTATAATTCGAAAGAGGAATATATTCGTAAAATAAGAGCTCTGATGGCTAAGAGAAGCAGGAAATACGCCGATATCGGAGTTCAACTGAATGATAAAATATTGCAGAAGGATAGTGAATTCTATTCCTCCATCCGTTTAAAACAGATTGTCGAGCCGGGAGAAAGTCAGATTGAAGCCTTGGAAAAACGAGGCGTAAAATACGCAGAGGTGCGGATTCTGGATGTCAATCCCTTCGAGAGAAATGGGATCAGTCTGGAACAAATGTATTTTCTTCAGATTTTTATGTTGTTCTGTCTGTTCGCAGGAAACCGGCAGATGGACGAAAGAGAACTTAAAATGGGCAATCAAAACCATCATATGGTGGCACTGTCCGGGCGCAAATCAAAATTGATGCTGGAACAGCCGACTGGAGGAAGAATCAGTCTGGAGCTTTGGGGTGAAGAACTGTTTCACCAACTGAGCAGGATCGCTGAGCTCCTGGATCAGGCTGTGGGCAGTTCCAATTATAGCAGTTGTGTACGGAAGGAACAGGAAAAGCTTTATAACAGAGCTTTGCTGCCATCCTTTCGGATTGTGCAGGAAATGAAAAGCAATAAAGAAAGCTTTCTGGAGTATGGGATGGGATTGGCAGCAAAATATAAATCAGAGGAAGGGATGGGGGCAGAGGATGATAAAGGGATATGAGGGGCTTGAATTATCAACACAGATGGTGATAAAGGAGGCTCTGGAAAGAAAACTGAAGGTTGAGGTTCTCGACTGGGATGATAATTTTATACGGTTGTCAGGAGATAACAGAGTAGAGTACATCAAGCAGGCCACCAGAACCTCTGCCGATACCTACATTGCTCCTTTGCTGATGGAGAATAAGGAGGTTACTAAAATAGTACTTAGGGAACAAGGGCTTCGGGTTCCGAACGGAGTGACCATATATACTCCGGAGGAGGGAATGCAGGAGCTGAAGTACTTCTGGGGAAGGGATATGGTGATCAAGCCGAAGTCTACCAATTACGGTCAGGGAGTTGTCATCCTGAAATGGGAATATACAAGGTCGGACGTCGAGGAAGCACTGAAGCTGGCATTTACTTATGATAAATCAGTCATGATCGAAGAATATATCAGCGGTAAAGAATACCGCTTCTTTGTAGTCGGGGATGAGGTGGCTGCCATCCTGCACAGAATACCCGCCAATGTTAGCGGTGACGGGTACCATACCATACAGGAGCTGGTTGCGGAAAAGAACAAAAATCCTATGCGTGGAAAAGGGTATGTAACACCGCTTGAGAAAATCATGCTCGGAACTACAGAACGGGAATACCTGGCGCATCAGGACAGAACCTTTGATACCGTACCCGCACCCGGAGAAACCGTTTATTTAAGGGAGAACTCCAATATCAGTACCGGAGGGGACAGTATTGATTACACCGAGGAAATAGCGAAGGAATATAAGAAAATCGCGGTAAAAGCCGCCAAAGCCGTCGGGGCAAAAATCTGTGGTGCGGATATTATCATCCGTGATATTGATCAGTCACCGGATCAGAATAACTACGGAATCATCGAACTGAACTATAACCCGGCCATTCATATTCATGACTATCCATATCGGGGCAAAAACAGACAGGTGGAAAAGAAGATTCTGGATCTGCTTGGTTTATAGATTTTAAACAGATTTTACCTAAGCCTAACAGGAATATGTAGGAACTTTCAAGCCTCATCGTATATGATAAAACAAAAAGCAAAAAAAGAGGCTGAATATGAGGGAAAAGGAAGCATTGGATCGAATTATTGATGAAAGGCAGATAAAGTCTGTATTTCAACCTATCATCTCTCTTAAGGATGGTAGTGTCTTGGGACATGAGGTATTAAGCAGAATGACTGAGAAAAGCACGATTGATCATATCGAGGAGCTTTTTGAGGCTGCAGCTAGATTTAACCGTTTATGGGATTTGGAGCTATTATGCAGGACAAAGGCGCTGGAGGCTGCTTATCAGTTTATGATACCACCTTATAGTAAGCTGTTGTTTATCAATGTGAACCCGAACACAATGCATGATGAGAAATTCAAAAAAGGCTTTACCAAGGAATTTCTCATGCAATTTCAAATCAAGCCGCAAAATGTTATTTTTGAGATTACAGAAAAAAACATGATTACAGATATGGATGGTTTTTTAGCGACGATTGAGCATTACCGGAGCCAGGAATATAAAATAGCTGTCGATGATGCAGGAGCAGGATATTCGGGCTTAAATCTGATCAGTGATATCAATCCGAATTTCATAAAGCTGGATATTAATCTGATCCGCAATGTTGATAAGGACAGCTTAAAGAGTGCTTTGATCAAGGGAATGGTAGAGCTGTCGAAGGAGACACAGATTGTTCTGATCGCGGAGGGAATTGAAACGAAGGAGGAACTGGAGGCTCTGATTAAGCTTGGAGTCCAATATGGTCAGGGCTTTTATATACAAAGACCATCCGAAGAAGTATTTGAGATCAATGAGGAAATCATTCGTTTCATCAGCGAGATCAATCATAGAATGCTTCAGGAGAAGAATGAGGGTTCTTCGAATATATCCATAAAAAATCTTTGTAAGTATACCGGTATTGTTTCCCCAAAGGTTACCGCCAGTTATGTATACCATATCTTTATGCAGAATCCGGGGTTTTTCGGTCTGTGCATCGTTGAGGATGAACTACCGATCGGCATCATCACAAACGAAAAGCTTGCCTTGAAAATGAGCGGGCATTACGGATATTCTTTATATCAGAATAAACCCATTTCTGAGCTGATGGATCGAAGCTTTTTATCCGTTGATCATCAGACACCGATTAATATCGTATCCTGTCTGGCGATGTCTCGAAGTAACGATAAGCTGTATGATTTCATTGTTGTGACAGAAAATAAAAAGTATATCGGTACCGTAACCATCAAGGATTTACTTCAGAAGGCCACAGAGATAAAAGTGGATCATGCGAAGCATCAGAATCCTTTGACCGGCTTACCGGGAAATCTGATGGTTGAGCAAAGAATCAGCCAATGTATTACAAGTGAAAGAGACTATAGTGTGGCTTATATCGATATCGATAATTTCAAAGCATACAATGATGTGTATGGCTTTGAGAATGGTGATCTGGCATTGAAGCTGCTGGCCTCTATTCTAACCAATCATCTGTCCAGGGAGCATTTTATCGGACACATAGGCGGAGATGACTTTGTTGTGGTTATCAATGACCATATCACGAAGGAATATTTTAATGATATCATTCGACAATTCGAGTTTAATGCCTTGAAGCTCTATAACCGGAAGGATCTGCATAACGGATATATCACCACGGCGAACCGAAGAGGAGAACCGGAGCAGTTTCCTCTGCTCTCGATTACTGTTGCCGTGATCAACAATCAGGATCAATGCTACCAGGATGTCTATGAACTGACGGAGCTTTTGGCAAAAAAGAAGAAGGAGCTCAGGCAGATCAAAAAGGTGGTATCAGATAATAAAATTACTATCGCGTAGCTGCTTTATAGAGGGGATAGCTTGATATCGAAGCAGACAGGAGGTTTACGGAAGAACCGTAAGTTTCCTGTCTGCTTTAATCTTATATAGAAATGTATCACTAATAAGGCAAAGCTTACATTTTATCATATTGTATCAAAGAAAATTTACTGCATATAAAAATGCGGCTATACCGGCTATTGCAAGGATGAGACTATGTTTAAATGTCTCCTTAACACTGTTGACAAAGAAATTTTTATGATAGTCTATATCTTCTCTCTCTTGTTGTTGTTGTAATCTTGATACTTCGGTATCCTGATAAGAAATTGCATTGGCATCCCTTTGACCCATACCGCGAAGATTAATTCCACTATTTCCGCTTGGTGAAAGCAATGCACCTAATAATGCTATTACAAGACCTTCAACGGTCATAACTTCTTTTGTTGTCACATCAAAAAATATTGGTATTATGATTGCTATTAAATAGATAATACCAAAGATAAATATACAAAATAACAACTTTATCAATAGACTTCTTAAAGTTCTACCTATATTACTTTTATACATGAAAATAACCTCCTCTTATAAAATTGAGCTTAGTTATTACTTAAGTGATTAAAAAAACTACTTAATAATTCGCTCCTTACTATTCATGCCTTTATTTACAATATATAGCTTTTTTTATAGATTATCAAGGAAATATGGGATTATTTACATATGATTACAATAATTATGAACATAAGAGAGTATGAGAATAAGCAATGCCTTCTATTTTGATAGGAAAAGAAATATTTCAGGAAGGGAATGATTTTATTCCGAATCCATGATACAATGATAAACATAAAACGATTTAGAACCATGCTTACATTGTAAACGGAACTTAAGGATCAGGAGGATATGATATGGATATCGGAGTACAGATTTTTGGATGCCTTGCGGAATGTAAAAAGGATCCTGATGAATTCTTTCGAAGGGTGGCGGAGGCCGGTTATCAACAGATAGAGACATGCATCTTATTTGACAATCCGGTAAAGATGGCGGAAGCTGCGAAAGCAGTAGGTAATCAGTTCATGGAGAGTCTCGCAGAAAATTTATGGAAACCGGAGGAGCTACCGGACTATATCCGGAGAATGAAGCTACACGGATTACAATTATCCTCTGTTCATGTATTTTCGGAGAACCCTGTTCAGGCGGCAGACCGAATGATCGATACGGCTCTGAAGAATCATATTACGACTTACGTGATTAACTGCAGTAAGCAGTCAATTGCTACAGAATATAAAGCCTTTGCGGAGGAATGTAATCAGCTGGCAGGAATTTTGAAGCAGCAGAATATCGAACTGTGGATACACAATAGTGTGGAGGAAATCAAAGCAATCGTGGATTTTAATGGAAGACGTATTTCTGCTTTAACAGCAGTTCTGGAACTATGTAAAGAGACCGGAGTGGGTGTTCAGGCTGATCTGGGTTGGGTATTATATGCCGGGATTGATCCGGTGGAATATCTTCAGGAAGCGAAGGAATTCATTAAGTCGATCCATTTTAAGGATATCAAGAAGGACTATGCCACCCGCGGCGATAAGGATATCTTTGCCTGTCTAGGCGATGGGGCTTTGAATACTGTTGAGATTTTAAAACAGATTGCTCAATTTCCTCCGGAGGTTACGGTGCTGATCGATCAGGATGCCAGCGACGGCGATATTATGGAGGATCTGGCCAAATCCACTAAATTACTGCGTGGTGAATAAATGGCAAGGTTAAAAAAGAGATTCATCCTATTATTGTTACTGCTTTCTGCAACGTTTGTCTCAGGCTGTAGTACTGAAAAGACCGAACAGATTGCTTCCGGCAAGGATATCTCCATGTTCATTACAACAGATATCCATTATCTATCGGGAGCATTAACCGATCGAGGAAAAGCCTATCAGGAGTTTGTTGCCGCCGGGGATGGCAGACAGTTGAATTATATTAATCAGATTGTCAGTGCCTTCGGCAGGGAGGTACGGAATAAGAAACCGGATATTCTGATTATCAGCGGAGATCTGACGAATAACGGAGAAAAGAAAAGTCACACGGAACTCGCCCAAAAGCTGAAGGAGATGGAGGAGTCAGGTACCAGGATTTATGTTATTCCCGGTAACCATGATATCCTGAACCCCTGGGCAATCGGCTTTCAGGGAGACAAACGCTATAGTACGGATTCAATTACAGCCCGGCAATTCAAAGAACTTTATTGGGATTTCGGTTACTCGGAAGCAATCTCCAAGGATAAGGATTCCCTGAGTTATCTGGCCGCACCCTCTGAGGATTTATGGCTGCTGATGCTCGATACCAATGAATACGAGATGAATGATCAGCTGCATATGCCGACCACCTATGGTGAGCTCCGGGAAGGAACTCTTGCCTGGATCAAAAAGTGCAGCCAGCTTGCAAAAGAAAAGAACGCCAGAATAATTGCTGTCATGCATCATAACCTGTTCAATCATAGTGCCGAGCTTTATTACGGATTTACGCTGGATAACAGTGATGATGCAATTGATACATTTAAGGAATGCGGTATAGACCTTGTACTGAGCGGACATATTCATATTCAGGATATCAAGACGCGAACGATTGATAATACTGTGATGAATGATGTTGTAACCAGTTCTCTGGCAATCTATCCGATCCAATATGGGATACTGCAGTATAGACCGGAGCAGGGCTTTGAATACAGCACAAGCAAAGTAGATGTGGAGAGTTGGGCTGCCGATGAAGGGGTGAAGGATGAGAAGCTGCTGCATTTTTCGGATTTTACCAGGAAGGCTTTTGGCGATGCCTCTTATCAAAAGGCAATGAAGGCTTTAAAAGAGGTCAGTGGTTATACTGATCAGGAAAAAGAAGAGATGGCAGAAACGATGAGTGAGCTTAATCTTCATTTCTTCAGCGGAACAACGAATACCGTGAAAGAGGATATTATGAAGTCCAAAGGCTATAAACTTTGGCGGTCCGCAGAGGGACCGGAACGTCTTAGGGATTATGTACTCAGTATGCTGCCGAACAGAGTCGCTGATAATAATCATCTCATTGTTCCAACTAATTAAAACAAAAGATCAATTGATCATAGAAGGAGACTGCAGAAAATAAATTAAGATACATATACAGGTCAGGTATATCCTTTTCTCAAAAGCCGCTAAAGTGAGCTTCGGCTGTAAAAGTAGATACCTGACCTTAATTTGTTCCTAAAGTCTTATAATAAAATTGATTTCGACGATAGCACCTATATTGTATCAGACATATATTGAATTATACTTCAAATTTTCTCGATTAGATTAGAAAAGAGGAAACAATGGGTAAATATGTTAAGTACTTTATAGGTGAATGCCTCGGGACCTTAATCATGGTTCTGTTCGGCTGCGGTTCGGTAGCCGTATCCGTCTTATTTGATGCTTATCAGGGCCTTCCCCAGATTGCCTTGATGTGGGGAATTGGAGTCAGTCTGGCAATCTATGCTTCCAGACATTTGTCCTGTGCACATCTGAATCCCGCTGTCACAATTGCCATGGCTGTCAATAGAAGAATGAAATTCTCTTATGTTCCGATTTATCTGGCTGCTCAGCTGATGGGGGCTTTTATAGCCGGGTTGTTGATTTACGGCCTTTTTTCTGCTGAAATTGCCAATTATGAGTGTCTGAACGGCATCATTAGAGGAACTCCGGATTCCATGCTCAGTGCAAGAATGTTCGGCGAATATTATAATCTGCCCGGTAATTCTATGGTACTATCGATGCCTCTTGCTATGGTGGCAGAATGCTTCGGAACCTTTCTCCTGGTCTTTCTGATTTTCAGCTTAACAGATGGGTGCAATCTTGGAAAACCGGACAGTAATATGGCTCCTTTATTTATCGGCTTGGCGGTCAGCTCCTCCATCTGTCTGGTGGGTCCCTTGACCCAGGCGGGACTGAATCCTGCAAGGGATTTTGCACCGAGAATGGTAGCCTGGCTATTCGGCTGGGGAGAGGCTGCATTCCCGGATCATTCGGGAGGCTTCTTTTTTGTCTATATCCTTTCGCCAATCCTTGGAGGCCTTGCAGCCAGTCTGTTCTTTACCCAGATTATGCAGCGTTTCATGAAGAAGGAGTCAAATCATGATTCCTGTACCTAGGATGATTAGATTACATGAAAGGATTTCTGACAGGAAAAGGAGCAATAGGTATGAAATCAAAGCTAATTTTAATCGGAGGATTTCTTGGAGCCGGAAAAACCACATTACTAAGGAAAATGGCAGAGCTTCTCGCGGAAAAAGGGAAAAAAGTCGGACTGATTACAAACGATCAGGCCTCTGAATTGGTAGATACAGAGATATTAAGCAAAAGCGGAGGTTTGCTATCTGAAGTGAGCGGAAGCTGCTTCTGCTGTAATTTTCAAGGCTTTCTGGATGCAGTGGTATCGATGCAGCAATCCGGGATGGCTGATTATATCATTGCAGAGCCTGTTGGTAGTTGTACTGACCTTTCGGCAACAATTATGCAGCCCTTGAAGGATATCTATAGGAATGAGCTGGAAATCTGTCCGTTGAATGTATTGGTAGATCCGGTTCGTCTCAAATCCATCCTGGATGATAAGGCATCCGGAATGCATAAAAGTGCAGCATATATTGTGCAAAAACAACTGGAGGAAGCTGATTATATCGTAATCAATAAAATAGATCTGATGCAGGAAGCTGAGCTGTCCTCCCTGCTGGAACGCGCTGCAAGAAAATGGACTCAGGCCAAAATATATGCAATCAGTGCTCAAAACGGTGATCATATTGAACAGTGGATGTCAGAAGTGTTGAACAGCAAAGCCGCAGGAACCCACATCGTTCAGATTGATTATGATATTTATGCGGAAGGGGAAGCCGTTCTGGGATGGCTCAATGCAAGTATTTCCTTGAAAAGCAGAAAAACAGACTGGGACTATTTCGCAAAGCGGCTGCTGTATCGTTTAAAACGGCAATTTGAGAAGCGGGGCGCTGCGGTCGGTCATGTTAAATTGATTATTAAGGATCAGGAGAAATATATCGTCGGGAATATCACAGGAACAAGCAGGGAGATATCCTTAAGAGGCTCGGTGGCAGCCTGCCATACAGTAGAAATGACTCTGAATGCAAGAGTTGAGCTACCGCCGGATAAACTGAATAAAATAATACTGAGAGAGCTTCATGCAATCTGCAGAAACAGGATCAAGTATAGAATTAAGGTGCTAAACAGCCTGCAGCCCGGCCGTCCTAAGCCGACCCACAGATATCAGGAAGTTGTGCATGCAAGTTAAAATATCCTATAAGTCCGTATGTACCCGGAGTGCTTCAAGAATAGGGTATATACGGACTTATTAATTTACGGCTGCATATCAAAGCAATATTACAAGGAAAAAATATGATGAATGAAATGTGAAGATATCATTAATTCAAATCAGAATTGAATCATATGATTATAGTAATTTCAAATCAGGTAAAAAAGCCTTGAAACAAAAACATTACATAATCGTAGCAGCAGTTCTTTTATTAACCGTTATTGTGATAGCCATTGATCAAGGCTATTACGTCATGCATTACCTGATGAATTCCGGTCCGGAGAATATAACGGTAGTGATTGATGCAGGGCATGGTGGTTTTGATCCGGGTAAAGTAGGGATTAACCAAGCACTGGAAAAAAACATTAACTTAAGTGTGGCTTATAAGCTGAAGAAGCTTCTGGAACAGGAAAATATAACGGTGGTAATGACAAGGAAGGATGAAAACGGCTTATATAAAAAGAATGACACCGATAAAAAACGGACGGACATGAATAATCGGATCCGAATAATTAATGGCAGTGGTGCTGCATTTGCAGTCAGCATTCATCAGAACAGTTTCACACAGGAGTCCTCCTGGGGGGCGCAGGTATTCTACTACGAAGCTTCTGAAAAAGGGAAAGCCCTTGCTGAATTACTGCAGGAAACCATAAAAAACCAAATGAAGGATGGCAATCACAGATTAGCCAAGCCCAACAGTACTTATTTCCTTCTGCGTCATTCCAATTGCCCTCTCGTCATCGTGGAATGTGGATTTCTAACCAATCGTAGAGAAGCAGAACTGTTATGTGAGGACAGTTATCAGGACAAAATGGCCGAAGCAATTTTCCGTGGATTAATGAGCTATATCAATCAAACAATGGAGGAAAGTAATTATACACAACAACCCATGAAAAAAAGGAACTGATATGTGCAAAAGCATTGTGATATTGGTTGCTAATCGTTATAATATGATATGAGGACAAAAAACTACAATACAGATAAGGAGATAAGGTATGGCACTTAAGGTTGGTTTACAATTATATTCTGTTAAGAATTCTATGGCGGCTGATCCCCTGGCGGCGATTGAGAACGTAGGTAAATTAGGTTATAAATTTGTTGAATTTGCAAATCATAATGCAGCGGTTGACTTTGGCTGCGGATTTGGTGTGGAAGCATCTGTAATGAAAGAAAAGCTGGATTCCTACGGTATGAAGGCAATCAGCTCCCATATTAATCCATTGAATATGGATAATATTAATCAGGTAATAGAGTATTATCAGACTCTGGAATGCAAGAACTTGGTTAATCCGGCTGATTTCTTCGAGAGCAAGGATGAAGTCTTGAGAAAATGTGAGCAATATAATAAGATTGGTGAAAAGCTAAAGGCATCCGGTATCAATTATCTCTATCACAATCATTTTCATGAGTTCCAGAAATTCGACGGAGAATATGTACTTGAGATTATGAAGAACAATGTAGATCCTGAGTATGTCGGCTTCCAGTTGGATACCTTCTGGGTAATGCGCGGAGGAGCTGATCCGGTGGAGATCATCAAGAAATTCGGCAAATCCGTCAAGCTCATTCATCAGAAGGATTTCTCCAAGGAGATTGATATCCCTGTCAATATCTTTAGCTTCATTGACCCGAACCAGAAGCTGGATTTCAACGGCTTGATGGCAGCCTTCAATACGAAGAGCAATGGTCATGCGCAGCAAGAGGCTATTGTTGAAATCGGTACCGGCAGAATGGACATCCAGTTAATTCTGAATGCAGCAGAAGAATATACCAATGCGGAGTATGTCATTCTTGAGCAGGATTATACTGTCCATGATGAAATTGAAAGCATCAAGATCAGTATGGAAAGCTTTCAGAAATTCCAGGGAATCGCCTGGGCATAGAAAGCGATAAGATAGAACTGTGAACACGATAAGGATAACAGGCATTCTTTATATGATAGCAAGTTTGCAAGCTAATCAGATTATGGGATGTCAGTTATCCTTATGTTTTATGTACTGTATATATTTCAGATACTCGTATGGGGTTGAATTATCCTAATACAAAGATTTCTGATAGGATGTCTTAAAACAGCTTTGCAATGACTCGGAAATAGTGATTGATCAATATTGCTGCTAAGGTGTTGTTAAGTAATTTACATAGATTTTACGAAGACTAAACAGATTGGAGGTTTACTTTAACATCGGAGAGACGATATAATGTTAGATATAAAGAGAAATTCTGATAGCATATTGAAGAATATTATGAGAAATAGGATAAGGAGTGTATCGTATGCAAACTAGTAATGCAAATAGTGGAAAGCCCAAGGTTGCCTTTGTCTGTGTCCATAATTCCTGTAGAAGTCAGATGGCGGAGGCATTGGGGAAGTTATTGGCAAGTGAAGTGTTTGAAAGTTTTTCGGCAGGAACAGAAGTGAAAGAACATATTAATCCTGATGCTGTAAGATTGATGAAGCAGAAGTTCGGTATCGATATGGAGCAGACTCAATACAGTAAATTAATTGAAAACATCCCTTCTCCCGATGTGGTTATTACCATGGGCTGTAATGTAAATTGTCCTGTATTGCCCTGTAAGCTGCGGGAAGACTGGGGGCTGGAGGATCCCTCCGGTAAGAGTGACGAGGAATTTCTGAAGACAATTGAGCTCATTGAAGAGAAAATACTGGATTTAAAAGAAAGATTGATGAAAGGGATCGTATAAGTATGAATACCATTCTAATCCAGGATTAGTAAGTTAGAATTGTTATAAAAATATATTGACATCTATCTATGTATTGATTACACTAAGATACAGATACAGATACAGATACAGATACAGATACAGTACTTTTTTGTACCTTTATTTGTTTCAAATGTCTATCCAAGAGTGATATATCATAATTAAGAAAGAAATAACGCTGAACAATGTAACATTGTTTTTTTATTTGAATATTATATGCATATATGCTCATATATCAATATAAGAAAGGGGTATGCTTTTGGTAGAACAGATATTTAAAGCCTTGTCAGAGGAAAGCAGGCTTAGAATTATTTCCGTACTCATGAACCGTTCTATGTGTGTCTGTGAAATTGAAGTCTGCCTAAATATGACGCAATCCAATGCCTCAAGACATCTGACGGTCCTGAAGAATAGCGGTATTCTAGAAAGCTATAAGGAGGCACAATGGGCTTATTATAAAATAAGCGAACGGTTCAAAGAAGAGAATCAGGAGCTTTGGGAGTACCTTCGTATAAAACTGAAACAGCTTAAGACCTATCAGGAGGACTACCAAAGGAGTGAGGAATGCAGAACGAAAGATATATGCTCTGTAATAAAACAATGCAGTCAAGGGAGAGAGGATAATGAGTAAACAGCAAACGGCAGGAATAGGATTTTTTCAAAAGTATCTTACGATTTGGGTGGCATTATGTATGATAGTCGGAGTGTTGATCGGTAAGTTTTTACCTTTCATTCCTGATTTTTTCGACCGTTTCGAATATGCTAATGTATCTATCCCAACAGCAATCCTGATCTGGGTAATGATATACCCTATGATGATGAAGGTTGATTTTCAAAGTATCAAAAACGTTCGTAAGAATCCAAAAGGGTTATATGTAACCTGGATTACGAACTGGTTAATCAAGCCTTTCACGATGTACGGTTTCGCTGTACTGTTCTTCTACGGTATATTCGGGGGAATCATTCCGCATGAATTGGGGAAGGAATACCTGGCAGGAGCAGTGCTTCTTGGTGCGGCGCCCTGTACCGCGATGGTTTTTGTCTGGAGCCAGCTGACCAAAGGAAACCCAGCATATACAGTCGTTCAGGTTGCTACCAATGATCTGATTATACTGATCGCTTTCATTCCGATTGTGAAATTCCTTCTGGGAGTCAGTGATGTTTCAGTTCCTTGGGATACCTTAATTCTTTCGGTGGTTCTCTTTGTTGTCATTCCACTGAGCGGCGGAATTCTGACCAGACTATTAATCACAAAGAGAAAAGGAACAGATTACTTTGAACATTTCTTTTTACCGAAATTTGATAATGCTACAATCGTAGGTCTGCTTCTTACCCTTGTATTATTATTTTCCTTCCAGGGTGAAGTAATCCTAAGGAATCCGCTGCATATCTTATTGATCGCGATACCGCTGACGATACAGACCTTCCTCATTTTCTTTATCGCCTATGTACCATGCAGGCTACTCAAGTTGCCCCATGACATAGCGGCACCCGCAGGTATGATAGGAGCCTCCAACTTCTTCGAATTGGCGGTAGCGGTTGCCATAGCCCTCTTCGGCATGGATTCCCCGTCGGCACTTGCAACTACGGTTGGCGTATTGACGGAGGTACCGGTGATGCTGATCCTGGTGAAGATAGCGAACAAGACAACTCATTGGTTCCCGGAAACGGTGGTAAAGAAATAAAAAAATATCTTAAGAAATAATCTTTTTAAGAAAAATAAATCAAATATGGAATGGAGCGCTGATTATGAAAACTATGCAAATCTTTGAACCCGCTATGTGCTGTGCAACAGGGTTATGCGGAGTCGGAGTTGACCCTGAATTATTAAGAATCTCAACTGTATTGAATTCCCTGGAGAAGAACGGAATGAAGGTGGAGCGATATAATCTTACCAATGCCCCTATGGAATTCATCAAGAATAATCAGGTAAATGAACAACTGAAGGCTCAAGGCGTAGATATCCTGCCCTTAACCGTACTGAATGGCGAAATCGTTATTACAGGCAGATATCCAACCAATGATGAATTCGTGGAATATTTGAATGTTCCGGCAAGCTTTATCAGAGAACAGCCCAAGGTTGCAAAGGCATCTATAAAGAAAGCTACAGGTGGATGCGGTTGTTCGGACGGCAGCTGCTGCTAGAAGGGATCAGAAAATGAAAGCATACAATCCTATGGAATTGAATTTGACGAAGTACCTGTTCTTTACGGGAAAGGGTGGTGTCGGAAAGACCTCAACTGCCTGTGCGACCGCAGTCCTACTGGCCGACAGTGGCAAAAGAATACTACTGATCAGTACGGACCCTGCTTCCAACCTACAGGATGTATTTCATACAGAGTTGAATAATAAGGGAATTGAGCTTCCGGAGGTCCCGGGTCTGGTCGTAGCCAACCTCGACCCGATCGAAGCAGCTGCCGAATATCGGGAAAGTGTCATAGCACCCTATCTGGGGCTTTTGCCTGATTCCGTCATCAGCAATATGGAAGAGCAGCTATCCGGCTCCTGTACCATAGAAATCGCTGCTTTCAATGAGTTTTCCAAGTTCATCACGGATCAGAAGCTTCAGGAGGATTATGATCATATCCTCTTTGACACGGCACCTACCGGACACACCTTAAGAATGCTGCAGCTTCCGTCAGCCTGGAGTAATTTTATCAGTGAAAGTACCCATGGAGCCTCTTGCTTAGGGCAATTATCCGGTCTGGAGGATAAAAAGGAAGTATATCGCAATGCTGTGGATACCCTGGCTGAGGGAAGCAGGACCACCTTAGTATTGGTATCACGCCCGGAGGAAACTCCGCTGCAGGAAGCAGAAAGAGCTTCCCTAGAGCTTGCTGAGTTAGGAGTTCGGAATCAGATCCTGGTCATCAATGGTATTCTGCCGGAGTATGACGATGAGATTTCTACCGGATTATATCAGAAGCAGCAAAGAGCCTTGTCAGAGATTCCGAAGGCCTTGCAAACCATGGAACAATATTCGATTCCTTTGAGAGCGTATCAGGTTATGGGACTTCCGAATATCAGGGCATTTCTCTCCAAGAACACGATCACAGACAGCAAGGAAACGCTGAAGGTTAAGAACATCCCACAGCTTAGTGACATCATTGAGGATTTGTACCGTACGAATAAGAAGGTGATCTTCACCATGGGAAAGGGAGGCGTCGGCAAGACCACTGTAGCCGCATCGATTGCGTTGGGGCTCGCAGCAAAAGGGAAAAAGGTACATCTGACAACCACGGATCCGGCAGCACATTTGAAATTCGTAATAGAAGAAAAGCAGAACCTAACCGTCAGCCACATAGATGAAAAGGAAGAATTAAAGAAATATCAGGAGGAAGTATTGACCAAAGCCAGAGAGACAATGTCTGAGGATGACCTGGCTTATGTGGAGGAGGACCTAAGATCCCCTTGTACACAGGAAATTGCAGTGTTCAGGGCATTTGCTGAGATCATAGATCAGGCAGAGGATCAGGTGGTGGTCATTGATACGGCCCCTACCGGTCACACCTTATTATTACTGGAGTCCACCCAGAATTATAATCAGGAGATGAAGCGTTCCCAAGGGGATATCCCGGAGGCGGCGCGGAAGCTTCTGCCGAGACTTCGTAATCAGGAAGAGACAGAAGTAATTATCGTAACCTTAGCTGAGACTACTCCGGTGTATGAGGCGATGAGACTGGAAGAGGATTTGCAGCGGGCTAAGCTTTATACAAAGTGGTGGGTAATCAATTCCTCTTTATATCGGACGGGAACTACGAATCGGTTGTTATCCGCAAAGGCTTGTAACGAGATTGAATGGATCAATAAAGTTGATGAACACGCAAAAGGCAATTTTGCCTTAATCAGCTGGAGCCCTGACGAGATTAAGGGAGAGAAGCTACTAGGCTTGTGAGCGAGATAGCCTGAATGGTTGAGTAGCGATAGATACTTGAAATAAGCGATAAAGTAAAATAGAAAATGATAAAAAACTAGTGATGATATCAGGAAGGCTGTTGAATACAATTCAACAGCCTTTTTGATTTCTTAATAAAAGATAAATTTTTGTTTCGGAACTACTTAATAGGTTAGTTGACTTCATTGTATTATTATTTATCTTGTGATAAAATGTTATAAATTGGTAAGAATACATTGTACCGGGTACAGAAACGTTATTTATGAATGTATTTTCCAAGAACAGGGGGATTGTTATGGAACTCATAATCAGAAATGTAACAAAAGAAGATTTTAACTGTGTATATCCTTTACTGGAACAATTATGGCCGAATAAAAAGCTTAACAAAGAGGAAATGAATAAAGTATTTAATCGTGGTTATACCTCCGAAACTGACGAACTATTTTGTGCTGTTCTGGATGATACAATCATTGGTTTTTGTGCTTATGCCATAGTGAATAACCTTTGGCAGGAAGGCTGTATCTCCTATGTCTATGCCATGGTCGTAGATGAACAACAGAGAGGGAAAGGCTACGGGACTAATTTAATTCAAGCAGCGATTGGAAAATCAAAGCAGCAGGGAATGAAGAGAATTGAGCTCGATTCCTCCTTTCACCGTGAAAAAGCTCACGAATTTTATCTCAAGCTTGGATTTGAAAAGCGGGCTTATTTATTCTCATACATATTGTAATTGTGTACCTGTATCGCTATAGATCATATTGGGGGTATTACCTATGCATAAGGATTCAAAATGGGCAAAAGAAATCATTGAATTGCAGGAGGAGGACGGTAAATGGGGATGGTTTCATTCCCTATCTCAGTTTTATCCGGCTACCATAACAACTGAGCAAGCGCTCAGGCGACTGCTGTACTTGGGATATACCATGGAAGATGATTGTATTAAAAGAGCAGTCAACTATATGAATGATTGTCTGACGGGAAGAAAAGAAATCCCCGACAGACGGGAAAAGCTTCATGATTGGGACATATTCACAAGTCTGATGCTATCAACCTGGATCAGGAACTTTACAAAAGAGAATGAGAATGCGAATGCCATAGCAAAAAAGTGGTCAGAAATTATTACAGCTGCGTTTTCTGAAGGGGAATATAATCAGGGAGTCTATGTGAAAGCTTATCAGGAAGTGTTAGGACTAAAACCAAAAGGTGGCAGATTAATAGATTTTGCTAATTTTTATCCGGTATCCTTACTAAGGGATTGTCTGGACGAAAGAATAGAAGCTGCTTTTGTGGAATATATCCTGAACCATGAAACCGGTATCTATTACATCTATGGACGTAAAATCAAAGTACTTCCGGAACAGTTTCAAAGCTTGGATTCCAGCCGTTATCTGGGAGCTATAGAATTACTGGTTCAATATAAGACAAGTAAGGCTAAGCTTCGTTTTGTTGCAGACTGGCTTGAAAGCAATAAGAACAAAGATGGAATCTGGGATATGGGAAGTGAGGTCAATGATAAGATGTATTTCCCTTTGTCAGACAGCTGGAGAAAGAAAGAAGCCAGAGAAGCGGATTGTACCGAGAGGATTACAAATTTGATTAAACGAATAAATAATATATGATCTTATAAGGAATTTTGGTATTATAATAAGGTATTGACGAGCAACCTCAAACCTGAAGTGTTGTATCCGACTTTATTACGACTATTAGCTAATAGAATATTAATCATGGAGAATATTAATGGAATATAAGTATGCAAATAATGATAATTATGAAGATTTCGCCAGTGGAAGGGTATTATATCATGTCGGTGGAGAACCAACTTTTCCGGTAAGACTAGCTTTAGAGATTTTCGATCGATGTCTTGAGTATTCTCCTAAGAAAACAAAAATATCTCTTTACGATTGTTGTTGTGGTGGAGCCTATATGCTTACGATTTTAGGGTTAATAAAAAATAATTCCATATCAAAGCTTTATGGAAGTGATATAAGTTTGGAAAGTATTAGTTTAGCGAAAGATAATCTTGGACTATTATCAAAGTCTGGGATCAACAGACGAAGAGATGAACTAGAAACTCTATACCAAAAATATAAGAAAGCTTCCCATTTAGAAGCATTAAAAAGCATTGATAGGATAGAACAACGATTAACAAATGAAATTAAGACTTCAGTATTTAACCAGAATGCTCTTGAGATTTGTGATCTGCCATTCATCCCTGATATTATTATTACCGATGTTCCTTATGGCAATATGGTTAATTGGGATGAAGGGCTTGGAGGAGTTAATCAAATGATGAATGCCTTGTCTACAGTGATTGGGAGTGAAACAATCATAGGTGTCTGTATGGATAAAAAGCAGAAAATACAAACAGACATTTATCAAAGACTTGAAAGACAATTAATAGGTAAGAGAAAATTTGAGATATATAAGAAAAAGAGAGGTTGAAATACGAAGACGATAAGTTAAATTACACTGATATTCATATATATATAATGACTTCATTTATAGGGTAGAGGTTATCATATTGGAAATATACATTGTTCAAGAAGGAGATACGATAAATTCAATAGCTGACAAGTATGGGATATCAGTAGAAAAACTGTTAATTGACAATAGCATTAATGATCCAAATAAATTAGTAATAGGGCAAACTATTATTATAGCTTATCCGAAACAAACACATGTGGTACAGCAAGGGGATACGATACAGAGTGTAGCAGGGGATTATAATGTTTCTGTTATGCAATTGCTAAGAAATAACCCTAATATGATGGACAGAAATATTATTCAACCGGGGGAAACATTAGTTATTAGTTATAATACAGGAAAAAGCATAACAACGAACGGCTACGCTTTTCCTTATATTAATCAAAATATACTGATAAAAACTTTACCTGGCTTAACGTATTTATCAATATTTAATTATCGAATATCAGAGAGTATAGAAATTACACAATATTATGATGATACTGAGATAATTAATTTATCTAAGATTTATGGTACAATACCGCTTTTATTATTCTCGGTATTAACGTTAACAGGGGAAGCAGATGTTGAAACTGCTTATAGGATTTTACTTAATAATGATTATCAGGAAAAAGTAGTAAATGATTTAACTAAAATTGCAAAAGATCGAGGTTATCTTGGAATTAATTGGACTATTAATATTCTAAACCATGATAATCAATCATTAATAGTGCAATTAATGCAGAAGATTTCAGAGCGCTTAAAAAGGGAAAACTTATTATTCATTATTACAGTAAATTTTGACGATGATTTGATGAATGATAATATTGACTATTCAGGTTTTAATTTATATGCAGACGATATTATTCTTATCAAATTAATTTGGGGTGTGAATTACAACCCACCCGCCCCGGTTAGCGATATAAATGATATCAAACACATGATTAATAATACAATAAATTATATATCAAATAATAAAATCGTATTAGGAAAACCTACGATCGGATATGATTGGCAACTCCCATATATATCCGATAGATCAGTGGCCGTGTCACTTAATTACAATTCTGTATTAGAATTAGCATATGATGTTAATGCTGCAATCCAATTCGATGAAAGCTCACAGACTCCATATTTTACTTATAATCAAACAGATATAGGGTTCCCGTCTCAGCATATTGTATGGTTTATTGATGCAAGAAGTATTAATGCCTTGCTGAAATTAGTTGATCAATATAACCTCGGCGGAAGCGGCATTTGGAATATTATGATTTATAATTCGCAATTGTGGCTGCCAATTTATTCACAATATGATATTATAAAGTATATTTGAAATGTATCATTGATTTGATTAAGCTACCAATTTACTGAAGTTGGTAGCTTTTTTTGATTTTATTCAATCATTGTTATAATTTTCTTGACAGCAGCATGTATTAACAATTATACTTATAACAGTTGAACAACTATTCAATTGATATGTATAAGGAGGGGTTACATGGTACAAATAATTGGAATTATTGAGGTCTTAATATTCTACTTAGCCTATTTTCTAAAACTCATAGAACAGAAGAGGAGAGGTATTAAAACGAATCAATTAGGGATAGGTAATAAATCATTGAAAACGATTATAATAGAACGTCTATTAAGAGTAGCAAGTATTGTTATTGTTGCAGTAATCCTGGCTAGTGCAGCATTAAATACTTCAGTATTCGCAAACCAAATCATACGTGTGATCGGTTTAGTATTATTTGCATTAGGTACATGTCTTTTTATCATCGCCATGGTTACGATGAAAGACAGCTGGAGGGCCGGAATCCCCGATGAAGATAAGACATCAATGATTACCACCGGTATCTATAAAATCAGTAGAAATCCTGCTTTTTTGGGGTTTGATCTTACATACATTGGAGCAAGCTTAACCTTTGGAAATATCGTTTTATTTATTATAGCTTTAGTAGTAATAACCTTGATGCATTTACAGATATTAGAAGAAGAAAAATTTCTGGAGAGTAAATTTAAAAATGAATACAATATTTATAAAGATAGAGTAGGAAGATATTTTATCTTTTTTTAAAGGGGGACTCTCATAATGGACAGTTTAGTGCTTTATAAAGGAATGTCAAAGATTTATGACTTGCTAGATATCATATACTTTACGAATAATGATTGGAATCCAAGAAAGGCTTTATCAAATTATATCAATAAGCAGGATGTTAAGATTCTTGACATCTGCACAGGAACTGCAGCCAATGCAATAGCAATTGCCAAACTGAATACAGATTCTATTATCGTAGGTATAGATCTGTCAAAGGAAATGTTACATATCGCACAAAAGAAAGTCGATAGTAATGATCTCAATAATGTTAAATTATATAACATGGATGCATCAGATACAACATTTGAAGACAATACTTTCGATGTAATAATAATCTCTTTAGTTTTACATGAGCTTCCGGAAGAACTGGCAAGTAAGATACTACTAGAAGCAAAACGAATTTTAAAGCCTGAAGGCAAAATTTTAGTAATGGAATGGGAGGAACCACAAAGCTTTTTCAAGAAAATATTGTTTTATCTGATTAGAAAATTGGAACCCAAGGGTTTTGAACAGTTTTTAAAGAATGACTTGAAAAGCTATCTTGAAAGGTTTGGATTGGAAATAACAGATATTAAGCATTGTGACTATACCAAATTACTTCGTATCAGGAAGGGCGAAGTTAATTAACAAATAATATTTAACTAAGAGACTTAAGTAAAACCTGTTAATTTTATTCGTCTAGGGGCTATACAAAGTTCTTTACGCTCTTGTTTGAGCAAAGTGGTTACTTTATTAAAGTGGTAAAAGCCTAAGAAAATTCGAGCTTTTTACCACTTTTTTTCACTTGCATATCGAAGTAAAGATCGCTGATATATCCTTCAGTATTCTACTGTAAAATGGGTTATGATGAAATGATATGTAATGACTAATTTCTAAACTTACTATGTCTGGAGATTGACAAAGTGAGAAACTTCTGATAGATGCGTTTCTTTTTAATTTTTACCTGATTATTTGGTACTTTATAACAGATTATGGTATGATGAAATAAATTTCTATGTGGATCGGATGATACTTATGAATCTAAATTGAATTAAAAATAAGGATATAATTTGCATCTTAGTAGTTCATATTTGTACGTCAGTCTAATACCTATTGCTAATTTTAAGAGAATCTCTATACTGGAGGATAACAATATTGTTAATTAAGTTGGAAGAAAACCTGGCACAAACGGAAATAGAAGTATTGATTAAATATGCCAAGAAAAATCATACTGTCGATCGATTGATATCTCTGATCAAATCAGCCGATTACTCTGTAAAATGCAGTGATGATAACAGGCAGCTTAGGATCAGCGCTGTAGATATTTATTATATTGAGAGCGTTGATAAAAAGACATATGTCTACTGTGAGAAATCGGTTTATCGTACGGAACTTCGATTATACGAATTACTCTATATGCTTTCAAACTCGGGTTTTGTACAGATAAGCAAATCCTGTATCGTAAATATTAATGCGCTTGATAGTATTAAACCATTGGCAAATAGCCATATTGAGGCTACGTTGATTAATGGTGAACGTATTACCGTTACACGGAAGTACATAGCAGATATTAAGACCAAATTACAGGGGAGGTAGTCATATGCAGAAACTAATTAAGAATACACTCGCAACAACAGGCCTGACATTAATTACTCTGGCTTTTGTTGCAACATGTTTTAAGGGCGAATGTTTATATGTAAGCAGTGTTTATGAATGCCTTCTAGTGAATATTCTTATTCAGGTGGGAATGGTATTTCTACAGAAGATAGAAAGCAAGAGTTTCATGGTGGAAGTACTTTTACAAAACGGGTATATCCTTTGCATACTTATCCTGGCGGGGTTCCTATTCCACTGGTATCGCAGTACACCAATCTGGGTTATTGTTCTTATGGGAATAGTTATTTATTTCATAAGCTATTTTATCAACCTTTTCAGATTAAATGAGGACATTGAATTTATCAACAAACAATTAAAAGAAAGAAAGCAGTAAAAAATATTCAATCATAATTGAATTATATGGAGGAGATAGATGTTTACTTATCTTAAAAAGAATCCTGTATTATCAGCATTTCTTATATTATTGATTGCATTTTTATTACGATTAAACGACCTTTTTATTTTAAAGATTGACGAATTATTCGGTGAGATAATTATCTCTAAGACGCTTGGTTTCCTATTGATCCTCCTGTTTTTATTTTTTACAAAGGAGCGCCTTTCTTCAATTGGCCTACATAAACAGAACTTGTGGTTTTGCATCAGTATTGGATTTTTTATAAATCTAGGAATTTATCTGTTGGCGTACGGAATAGAGTATTTCATGCTATTGTTCGGTAATCAGAGCCCAAGCCTAATATTTAGTGCAATTGATCCGAAGCAGGGTGGAAGTGGTGGAATTTTATTTGGGATATGGCTGATCGTAGGTAATTTGATTAATGCACTTATGGAAGAAGGACTTTTCAGAGGTGTTTTCCTTCCGATTTTTAAAATTCGTCATACTTTTTGGAAAGCAAACCTGTTTCAAGCCCTCCTATTTGGCATATGGCATCTGGTATGGCCGTTGAAGAGCTTTTTGAC
The DNA here is from genome assembly GCA_023414985.1 of Bacillota bacterium. GTDB lineage: Bacteria > Bacillota > Clostridia > Lachnospirales > Lachnospiraceae > Mobilitalea. Next base: position 23,813 of record JAEZLY010000183.1, read on the forward strand.
AGGAGAGCAGAGTCTGGCAAGTGCATTTATGAATAGTCTGATACTCATGCTCGGGACAGTAACCTTTGGGTTTATCTGGGGATTTATGTTCCAAATGACGAATAGCCTTTGGACATCGATTGCAGCACATTTTGCAGCAAATACAATCCAGAATATTATGCACATCAATTCGAATAACGGTATCGATGCGATGGCGTTCCTAAGAGGTACCTTTGCAAGCTTACTCGGTATAGCATGCTTATTCTTAATCAAGTGGATTACTAAGAAATGCAAATTACCGGTTTTAAAAGCTTGGGGAGTTACAGGATGATATATTGTATATAGATATGTGCGATAAAAATACGGAGAATGGTTATTTCCATTCTCCGTATTTTATCATTTTCTAGAATAGATGTTTATAGGCATGTATAGCATAAAACACACTGAGTATAAGAATTTTGATGGATATGGATACTTGACAGTTAAAATATGTCACAAGTAGAACATTCAGAACAGTATTCAAGCGTCATATTTGATTAAATTACTACTGTATTTTTCTTCTCCAGACAGAATCCGATCATAGTAGGCCTGTTTCTGATCGATATAATCGATGCTATTATTAATGGCATCAATTTCTTTAAGGAGAAGTTCTTTTTTCTGAGCCAGCATTTCTTTTCTTTGTGTGATTGAATCCGGTCCAATTAGACAAAGATTCATATATTCTTTCAACTCGGTAATGCTGAGTCCGCATGCACGTAAACATTGGGTGCCTTTTAGCCAGTCAACGTCTCTGGCATCAAAAATACGGTGATTGTTTTCATCACGTTTTACATTTGGAACCAGTCCTTCATTACAGTAGAAACGCAAAGTTTCATAGGTAAGGCCAACCATATCGCTAACTTCTTTCATTTTATACATAATAGAATAAATCCTTTCTGAATTATATTTGGTTCAAGTGAACTGATTAAGTGATAAATTAGTTTGTATTTGCATTATTATTAAAACTTTCTCTTGACCTGTAGTTACTACAGGGTGCTATGCTGCTATTATACTTGAAAGATTATGAAAAATCAATTCTGTAAAATATAAACAAACAAGGAGAAAATCTTATGGATTATGTGACATTAAATAATGGAGTAGAAATGCCAATATTAGGCTATGGTGTCTTTCAGATACCTGATATGGAAGAATGTGAGCGATGTGTACTTGATGCTATTGATGTAGGATACAGGCTGATAGATACGGCTCAAAGCTATGGAAATGAACGGGCTGTAGGTAATGCGATTAAAAAGAGTAGTGTACCGAGAGAGGAATTGTTCATAACAACTAAATTATGGATCAGTGAATTGGGCTATGAAAAGACAAAAAAATCTATCGAAGGTTCATTGGAGCGTCTTCAGCTTGAGCACATCGACCTTCTTCTTATTCATCAACCGTTTAATGACTATTATGGTGCATACCGCGCCATGGAAGAGTTTTACAAGGCGGGAAAACTTCGGGCTATTGGAGTGAGCAACTTTTATCCGGACAGACTTATTGATTTTGTGAAGTTTAATGAGATTACACCTCAGGTGAATCAGGTGGAGGTTCATCCGTTTCATCAACAGAGAAAAGCCCATGAAATAATGAAAAATAAAGGTGTACAGATTCAAGCGTGGGCGCCGTTTGCAGAAGGGAAGAATAATCTGTTCACCAATCTAGTATTGACAGAGGTTGGTCAGAAATATGGGAAGTCTGCTGCACAGGTAACCTTGAGATTCCTAATCCAGAAAGGGGTATCTGTATTGCCTAAGTCCGTACAAAAGGAAAGAATGATTCAGAATATGGATGTTTTTGATTTTGAATTGTCTCAGGAAGATATGGATAGGATTAAGACACTGGATAGTGATGACTCATCATTCTTCTCACACCAGGACCCTGAAACGGTCGAAAGGCTTATTAATTTTGTGAGAGAATTTTAAAATCACTGAATGGAAAGAATGAGGTAAGATATGAAGGTATTATTGATTAACGGAAGCCCAAATGCAAAAGGCAGTACCTATACAGCACTGAATGAAGTGGCGGAATCTTTAAACAGTATGGATATCGAAACAGAGATTGTACATGTTGGGCACAAAGATATAAGAGGCTGTATCGGATGTCGTAAATGCAAGACGATAGGAAAATGCGTATTTGATGATCTTGTCAATGAGACAGCGCCTAAGTTTGAAGCCTGCGACGGTATTGTCATCGGAACTCCTGTATATTTCGCATCAGCCAACGGAACAGTGGTTTCTTTTATTGATCGACTTTTCTACAGCGTTCCTTTTGACAAAAGGATGAAGGTCGGTGCAACCGTTATGGCACTTCGAAGAGGAGGGGCATCGTCCACCTTTGATGAGATGAATAAATACTTCACCATATCAGAAATGCCTGTTGTGTCCAGTGGATATTGGAACAGCGTTCATGGTCATAACGCAGAAGAGGTGAAACAGGATCTTGAAGGTATGCAGGTCATGCGAACCCTTGGTAAGAATATGGCATTTCTGATGAAAAGCATTGAACTTGGTAAGAGGGAATTAGGCCTGCCAGAAAGAGAAGAGAGAGTGTTCACTAATTTCATTCGATGATGAAACAATTAGCACAGATATGTGTATTGGAGGTTTCAATATGAAATATGTAGAATTAAACAATGGTGTTAAGATGCCGATTCTTGGATTTGGAGTCTTACAGCTTACAGATCCGGAAGAATGTGAACGTAGGGGCAATCGGTGATAAATACAACAAATCTAATGCACAGGTTGCTTTGAGGTATCTTGTTCAAAATGATGTCACAGCTGTTCCTAAAACTTCTAAAAAAGAAAGAATGATTGAGAATCTGGATGTATTTGACTTTGAACTGACAAGTGAGGATATGGGGAAAATTGCCGACCTAGACAAAGGGGAAACTGCATTCTTTTCACATCAAGATCCGGAGCAGGTAGAACGTTTAGTCAATTGGGAAAGATCATTTTAGTCAGATGTATGGAGGCTTCATTAATTTAGGAACATTGCATCAGCTCATGGAAAGATCGTATCACAAATTATCCTGCGCTGGAATGTACAGCGAGGCGTCATCGTTATCCCGAAATCCACTCATAAGGTAAGGATAGAAGAAAACTTCGATATTTGGGATTTCACGCTGACGGAGAAAGAGATGCAGCAGATCAGTTCCCTCGATATGGGATATGTGGGTACAGCCATCAAGCATTTTGATCCTGAATTCGTGCGTATGTGTAATAAAAGAAAGATACATGAATGACAGAACGAAAATGATAGATATTCTTACTGTTTTAATTAGAAAGTATAAATTGCCCATCGTATCACTCCTGTAGCTGCAGTGCAGAATCTATATATTATGCTTGAACGTGACTGTGAACAGGAGATTTTCCCTTTTTGTCTAGAGAATGATATTGCAGTAATAAAACCCTTTATTTACAGTGGTTCTAAATAATCTATAATTTTATATAAAATTAAGCTAATTAGTTGAAAGATAAATGTATAAATATTAAATTTGTCAGGAAAAGAGAATAGCCTCTTTTCCTGATTTTTTATTCATAAATGATAAAACAATATTGTTTAACGGAGGTATGAAAATGATAATATTTTTGACGAGCAATCCAGGAGGGCAGTATATAGTAGGTGGACAAAGAGTTGCGACTAACTTAAATAATGAGAATGGGTTTGTAAATACTCTGAAGTTATATTGAATATAGGATTCAAGAGTCCTTCTTATATGTGCTTCACCATCTGCATTCGATTTGAATGATAGCATCAAGAATATTTAAGAACAATCATTTCCAATGAGTGAGTTATCCATTGGAACGTTTGATGTATGCGATGATAGAAATGAGGACCTTGTGCAGAAAATATCTGAGTATGATGTAGCAATTCTATCAGGAGGACATGTGCCAACGCAAAATGAGTTCTTCAAGAAAATTAGGCTGAGAGATGGTTTGAGCCGATTTAACAGGTATATTCTTTTCCTAATATTTGGTCGCTTATTTAATAAGTTATATGAATTCTTTCTAAGAAAAATCGAAACTGATATAGAATATTCGTTTAATTATTATAACGTAATAGAGTTTAGTGTACCAGATTATGTTAACGTTAGTAGAGATGATTTTTTTGAAGTATACGAAATAGAGTAGTAAATGAGTCTTCCAGAAATATACAAGAAACCTTTACACAACTGTAAATATACGGTATAATCCTTTATATGTTAATTTTCAATTGTTTTCTATTGATAAGCATAAAATATACTTTAAGATAAGGTGATTGTTTGACTATTTACAAAAATGCATTTCCAATTCTGGAATATGATGACGAAAAAGATGGAGTTATAATACCAAATAGAAATGGTAAAGCATTGTTGCCAGAGATATGTGTAATAACATTTTTTCGTGAAGTTTTAGAGGATTTCGTTACAAAACATAAATCCGAAATCAGACATAATTACAGGTCTGAAATGGCTAACTTCCCAATATATGTATTGGATTATAAAGGTATTGAATTATGTATAATGCAAGCAGTAGTAGGTTCAGCATCAATAGCTATGATGACGGATTACTTAATCAGCTATGGTGTAAAAAAAATTGTTGCTTGCGGTG
>JAEZLY010000194.1 GCA_023414985.1 Bacillota bacterium
GCGATAACATCGAGATGAACATCGAATTAATTCATCCGATCGCTATGGAGCAGGGTCTTGGCTTCGCTATCCGTGAGGGTGGTAGAACAGTAGGTTCCGGTAAGGTTGCTACTATTATTGAATAATTGATTTGAATAGAATAATTCAATAGAAGGAAAAGGAGGTGTCTATGACACCTCCTTTTTTTTGATTCAGTTGATATAGTAAAAAATACCGCTTAGGTTTTGTTGCTTTCCTGCCGATATATATTCGTGTAACGGTATCATATACCGTTAAGTCGCTGATGGGTCATTTCACTCTGTTATGGGTCAGATCATAATGAAGCTTGAACCTGTAACACGGAATTCCGGAAAGCCTTAACAGCAGACCAACGCAAAGCAGTATAACCGGGAGTTTCTCCAGATAGAACGGGATCACAGCCTTGGTACTAAAGTTGTATTGCCATAGCGCAAGAAAAAGCATTGCGATCAGGTAGGTAACAGAATTGGATAGATGTTTGATACGGCTATAGTGATATCTCTTTTTCAGATTATTCAGAAGAAAAGGATCTTCTTTGGTAATGCTAATCAACAATGGCAGCTTTGTTTTCTTTGCATAATCCGAAATCGCATAGGATAAAACAGGGGGAAAAGCATTCAGAAGCAGTACGGTATATAACGGAGCCATATTGTAATTAAATATTGCAAACCAGAATGCAGTAATCGACAGCAGTACTGTAAGAAAATGGCGGCTGATCATCAGCGAACGATATTGCGCCAGAGTACGTATTTCCCTTTTCATGATAATCGCATTTTCACTCATGATTCCGGCACCTTCCTTATTATGACTTAAAGGTATTATATTATATTTTTAGCAAGACCTCAACTGCTTCTTTGGACCCTCTAAAGTCGGTAAATACTTAATTTTTTAAAATTTCCTTTGAATATTATTGGAAAAGCGTATATAATATACTCGTGTATGTTTAAGCTGCCGAAGATTGGAAGAAAATATAGAAAGAGGAAGCTTTCAAGCGGCTTTGATGACAATTGGGTCAACAATAAGAAAAAGTTACTTATTCTGTAGCGGCATGAGCAGGAAAGGAGATATATTATGTTAGGTAGTGATATCGGAATCGATTTGGGTACAGCAAGTGTATTAGTGTATATAAAAGGTAAGGGAGTTGTCTTAAAAGAGCCTTCGGTCGTTGCTTTTGACAGAGATTCCAATAAGATAAAGGCAATTGGTGAGGAAGCCAGATTGATGTTAGGAAGGACACCCGGAAATATTGTAGCGGTACGTCCGCTCAGACAGGGTGTTATCTCAGATTATACAGTAACTGAGAAGATGTTAAAATATTTTATCCAGAAGGCTGTCGGCAAGCAACGCTTTAGAAAGCCGAGAATCAGTGTCTGCGTTCCCAGTCAGGTTACTGAGGTTGAGAAGAAGGCAGTTGAGGATGCTACCTATGCGGCAGGAGCCAGAGAGGTAGCAATCATTGAAGAGCCTATCGCAGCTGCGATTGGAGCTGGTATTGATATCTCCAGACCCTGCGGCAACATGATCGTTGATATCGGCGGTGGTACTACGGATATTGCAGTAATCTCTTTGGGTGGTACCGTAGTCAGTACCTCTGTTAAGATTGCCGGAGATGATTTTGATGATGCAATTGTAAGATATATGAGAAAGAAACATAATCTTCTGATCGGTGAAAGAACCGCAGAGGATATTAAGATAAAAATCGGATCTGCCTACCGCAGACCGGAATCGGTATCTATGGAGGTCAGAGGACGTAACCTGGTTACAGGCCTTCCGAAGACGATAGCTGTTACCTCTGAGGAGACGGAGGAAGCATTAAAGGAGACTACTTCTCAGATCGTTGAAGCAGTACACAGCGTACTGGAGAAGACCCCGCCGGAGCTTGCAGCTGATATCGCTGACAGAGGTATTGTATTAACAGGCGGTGGCTGCTTATTATACGGTTTGGAAGAACTGATAGAAGAGAAGACAGGAATTACTACCATGACGGCTGAGGATCCTATGACTGCCGTTGCAATTGGAACCGGTAAATTTGTTGAGTTCCTGTCAGGAAAAAGAGATTAGAGCAGCTGATGGTATGAGCTATGCAGGAAAGAGGTTGATGGTATGGTAAGAGGATTATATACAGCCTACACAGGAATGAAGAATGAACAGAACAGGCTGGATATCATCGCGAACAATCTTGCAAATTCGGCTACGACAGGCTATAAGGAAGAAAGTACAACCAACCAGTCCTTTGACGAGCTTTTGACACTTAAAGTCAAGGATGAATCGGAATTTTACAACAATCGTCCGATTGGTCATATGAGTCTTGGAGTAAAACTCGGTGAATCCTATACCAATTATAATCAGGGGTCATTGAGGCAGACGGCGAATACGTATGATCTGGCTCTGGAGGGAAAAGGCTTCTTTACAGTCTCGGTAACCGATAAAGCAGGGAATGTAAGCACAGAATACACACGAAATGGTTCTTTTACCATGGCCAAGGATGGTCACATCGTGGACGGAGACGGAAATCGCTTGATGGGAGAAGGCGGAGAGATTCAGGTACCCACAGATGCAGCAAAGGTTACGATTGACACGACCGGTGGTGTATATGCGGACGGCGTATATGTGGATACGCTCAAGGTAACAGACTTTGAAGACTACAAATACCTTATCAAATCAGGGGATACAAGATATAAAGCACTTGACGGTGCAGTTGATACTGTGTCTAATGCAACAGTAAGACAAGGCTATACAGAACAGTCCAATGTCAACGTAGTTTCCGAGATGGTGGAGATGATCTCCGTTACCAGAGCCTATGAAGCGAATCAAAAGATTATTAAATCGATTGATGGTACATTGGATTTAGCAGCGAACTCTGTAGGTAAGGTATAGCATCAGGTGACAGCTTTTATTAGGAGGAATATCTTATGATGAGATCCTTATGGACCGCGGCGTCCGGTATGATTTCGCAACAGACCAACGTAGATACAATATCCAACAATCTTGCAAATATTAATACCACAGGCTATAAGAAAGAAACAGCAGAATTCAAATCCTTATTATATCAGACTCTGCAGGCGCAATCCTATGATAATAACGGTGACCCGAAGCCTTACGGTGTACAGGTGGGATTGGGTGTAAGAAATTCCGCTATTACTTCCAGATACAGTCAGGGAACGCTGACAGAGACCGGAAATGATTTTGACCTGGCAATTGACGGCAATGGCTTTTTCATGGTGAAGACCGAGGATGGCCGTACCGGGTATACCAGAAATGGTTCTTTTCAATTGTCGGTGGGTCTGGATGGACTGACCTTGTCCAATTCTGATGGCAATCCAGTTCTGAATACAGAGGGAGAACCGATTACTGTTAATGCGGAATATTCGGCTTCCGAACTTAAGATTGATGAACAGGGTGAGTTGTGTTACCCGGATGCAACGGGGGTAGCAGTTCCCATCGGACAGAAGATCGGTATCGCACAATTCAATAACCCGGCAGGTCTTACCAAGGGTTCCAATAGCCAGCTTTTTGCATCTGAGGCTTCCGGAGAAGCACTTCTGGAGGCTGATACTGCAAATATCAGTCAAAGTAAGATCCGCCAGGGATACTTAGAGGCTTCCAATGTTCAGGCGGTAGATGAGATGGTAAACTTGATTGTAGCGCAGCGAGCTTATGAGATGAATTCCAAGATCATCACGGCATCGGATGAGATGCTGCAGCAAGCTAACAATTTGAGATAAGAAAGGCTGTAAGGTGATGTTATGAGTATTCCGATCGGTTCAGACTCAATTAATGCAGCATCTTCCAATTATCTGTCCCAATCAGCGAAGAGTTCAAAGCTGGAAGACACTTTGAACAACTCGAAGAATGCTACGGATGAGGAATTGATGGATGCCTGTAAATCCTTCGAATCCTATCTTTTGGAGCAGGTATTTAAGGGGATGGAGAAGACTGTAATGAAGGACGACGAAGAGAAAGAGAACGATTATCTCGCTCAATTCGGTGATAAGCTTTATGAGGAATATGCGAAGGATGCATCCGATAGCGGCAGCCTCGGAATTGCTCAGATGCTGTACGACTCCATGAAGCGGAATCAATGATTTTTGCTCTATCAGACATGGGATGAAAAAAGTTTGTAATTACATAAACCCTTGCATGTCATTTCAGGCTGAATTCCGTTAAGGAGAGCAGCTTGGAATGACATTTTTTACGTATTTTAATTGAAGTTAAATAAAACTGCCAGATTACAATAGACGGACCGACAATGGTAATCTGCTTGATGAAAGTTATGGAGGAGACGATGTCTGAAATCATTGAAGGATATATAGAAAAGATCATATTCCGTAATGATGAGAATGGTTATACGGTACTCAGTCTTCATGCTGATGAGGAGGAGCTGACCTGCGTCGGAACCTTTCCCTTTATCAGTGAAGGGGAATTCCTGCAGCTTACCGGAGATTATACGGAGCACCCTGTCTACGGGCAGCAATTTATCATTGAAGCCTATGATTTGAAGGAACCGGAGGATTTGTATTCCATCGAACGTTATTTAAGCTCCGGTGCAATCAAGGGAATCGGGGAAGCTCTTGCTGCCAGAATTGTCAAAAAATACAAGGAGGATACGTTCCGTATCATAGAAGAGGAGCCGGAAAGGTTGTCGGAGATCAAAGGCATTAGTCCCCGGATGGCAAGGGAAATTTACTGCCAGTTTGAAGAGAAACGGGATATGCGCAGCGCGATGCTATTTCTCCAGCAATACAATATTTCCGGAAATCTTGCAGTTAAGATCTACACGGAATACGGGCAGAGAATGTATGATATCCTAAAGGAGAATCCGTATCGGCTGGCGGAGGATATCGCGGGAGTCGGCTTTAAGACAGCAGATGATATCGCAAAAAGAATTGGAATTGGAACCGATTCGGATTACCGCATCAAGGCAGGAATTCTATATACCCTGTTACAGTCCAGTATGGATGGGCATGTGTTTCTCCCGGAATATGAGCTTCTCACAAGGGCAAAGGGTATCCTTTTGGCAGAGGAGGAAAGTATTCGAAGACAGCTTACCACGTTAAGTCTTGAGAAAAAGATTATCATCAAAGATAATGGTCCGGAGAAACATATCTACTCCTCCATTTATTATTACATGGAATTAAATACTGCCCGGATGCTGCATGACTTGAACATCCGTTATGAAGTCAACCCGGATTCGGTTAGAAAGCGTGTAGCTGCTATTGAGAGCCAGTTTGAACTGGAGCTGGAGGAGCAGCAGAGAATGGCTGTGATGGAGGCTGCAGGCAATGGACTTCTGATCATCACCGGTGGTCCCGGAACCGGTAAGACTACGACAATCAATACCATCATCAAGTTTTTTGAATCTGAGGGCATGGATATCCTTCTTGCAGCTCCGACCGGACGGGCGGCAAAAAGAATGACTGAGACCACCGGCTACGAAGCAAAGACAATTCACCGGCTCTTAGAGCTCTCCAAGATGGTGGAGGGACAGGAGAATAAGTTCTCCTTTGAGCGAAATGAATTAAATCCATTGGAAACGGATGTACTGATCATAGACGAGATGTCCATGGTAGATATTACTTTAATGCATGCATTACTCAAGGCTGTTTCGGTTGGAACCAGATTGATTCTGGTAGGGGATGTGAATCAGCTGCCGAGTGTGGGTCCGGGTAATGTCCTGCGAGATGTAATTAACTCTCATAGCTTTAATGTTGTTAAATTATCGAAGATATTCCGACAGGCCGCGGACAGCGATATTATTGTCAATGCCCATAAAATCAATGATGGGGAACAGATCCGGCTGGATAATAAGAGCAGGGACTTCTTTTTCTTGAAGAGAGAGGACTCCAACGTGATCGCTGCAGTTATGATTAATCTGATTAAGAATAAGCTTCCGAATTATGTGAATGCGACACCCTTTGATATTCAGGTTCTGACACCGATGCGGAAAGGAGAGCTCGGGGTAGAACGACTCAACCAGGTTCTGCAGCAGGCTTTGAATCCGCCTTCGAAAGAGAAACGGGAAAAGGAGTACCATGAGGTGATCTTCCGTGAAGGGGACAAGGTGATGCAGGTGAAGAATAATTATCAGCTCACCTGGGAGATGAAGAGTCGTTACGGAATTACAACACAGTCCGGTACCGGTGTGTTTAATGGGGATGCGGGCGTCATCAAGGAAATTAACCTTTTCTCGGAGCACCTGATTGTCGAGTTTGATGATAACAGACTTGTAGATTATGGATTTGGACAACTGGATGAGTTGGAGCTTGCTTATGCCGTGACGATTCATAAATCCCAGGGAAGTGAATATCCTGCGGTAATCCTGCCGATTTTGGACGGACCGAAGCTGCTGTTTAATCGGAATCTGTTATATACCGCAGTTACAAGAGCAAAGAACTGCGTTACGATTGTCGGCAGTGATACAATGCTACAATTCATGATTGATAATAAAAATGAGCAGAATCGTTATTCCGGGTTATGTGATCGTATCAGAGAATTAAGGTGAAATCATAAATCGAAGGAATAATATGACATACAGATGTCTTGTTATCAGTATGATACTATTTATAATGGTTTATATAAAACGAATAGGATCAATATCATATTTTAGCGGGAGGGAATGGTATGTTGTCATTGGATTTTTTAGAATCAATTCCTCAAGAAATGCTGTCGGAGGAAGCAAAAAAGTTAAGCGCCGAAGAGATAGCGCAATTGGTGGAATGGCTTACTTTAAAGGAGGATAAGCCAAGGTATCAGGCGTTTCTCCTTCTGAAGCAGCGCTCAGCAGTTGATGCCTCCGTCTATCCGTATTGGGATATGCTCCGTAGTAAGCTAAATAATGATAATTCTTATCAGCGAAGCATTGGACTGATGCTGATCGCGGAGAATGTCAGATGGGCTACCTCCGGTGAGAGGAAGGAAGGATTGGAGGATTACCTAAAGCTGTTACAGGATGAAAAGCCGATTACGGTTCGCCAATGTATTCAGGCTCTGCCAGTCATTCTGGAATATGCACCTGAATTATGGAATCCAATCTCAGACCGGTTAGTATCTCTCTCATTTACAGACTACAAGGAAACCATGCGTAAGCTGATTCTGATGGATGCACTGAACGTGTTAATTATGATTAACAGGAAGAAGCACAATACCAGGATTGAGAATTTTATATCGGAAGCTCTGACAGGAGAAATCTTGGATAAAAAGTCCAGGAAGCAGATAGAAGCGCAGTTATAGGTACAAGCATAAGAAGTCGTGGCTGTTTCATAACAATTTATATAACAGCGGTAAGATAATGTTTCCAGCCGGATACCTATCATTCTTACTGTAAGTTGTTTAATCTGTTTTGAAACAGTCTAATTATTATACATAAAAGCGAAAAATCCAGCCGTATCATTCAAAAATTAATTTTATAGTGCATTTTATTATAAAGTAAGATATAATAACTATAACGTTAGGAAATAATACGAAATATAGTAGGGTATGGAGGCGATTGCTTTGGCAGACACAACTTTAGTAATTATGGCAGCGGGCATGGGCAGCCGATACGGAGGGATAAAACAGCTGGAGCCGGTTGGCCCCGGTGGGGAAATAATTATGGACTACTCCATCTATGACGCTCTGAAAGCGGGCTTCAATAAGGTGGTATTTATTATTCGTAAGGACCTGGAGCAGGATTTTAAGGAAGTCATCGGTGAACGGATCGAGAAGCAGGTAAAGGTAGAATATGTATTCCAGGAGCTTGATCATCTTCCGAAGGGCTTTCAAAAACCTGAAGGAAGAACGAAGCCGTGGGGAACAGGCCAAGCCATCCTATGCTGTAAAGGAATCGTAAAGGAACCCTTTGCGGTAATCAATGCGGATGATTACTACGGAAAAGAAGGCTTTAGGATCCTATATCAGTTTTTAAATGACAAATCATATAAAAGCAACCAGTACTGTATGGCTGGTTTTATCCTCGGGAATACCTTGAGTGAGAACGGTGCTGTTACCCGCGGAGTATGCAAAGTAAATGCAACAGGGAAGTTGGTTGATATCAACGAGACCTCCGGAATTGTTCCGGCAGGGGATCATGCGAATGCTAAAGATGCGTCAGGAGAAGAATTCACACTCCCTCTTGACAGTCCGGTATCGATGAATATGTGGGGCTTCCAACCGGGATTGTTCGAGTATCTTGAGCCGGGATTTACAGATTTTTTATCGAAGCTGGATGAGAATGATGTGAAGAAGGAATATCTCCTTCCAACCGTAATCGGTGATCTGGTGAAGGCAGACGAGGTCGAAGTAACAGTGCTAAAGACACCGGACCGTTGGTTTGGCGTAACCTATAAGGAAGATAAAGAAGTAGTTGTAAAATCAATCAGAGCCTTGATTGATCAGGGAGTGTATCCCGATAAATTATTTGCGTAAAGGATGAAATACGGAATTGCTTCGTACGATATTAGATATCATTTATCCGATTAGGTGCCCGGTATGCGGTGAAATCGTTATCCCAAAAGGAAGCCTGATCTGTAAAGCTTGTGAGGATAAACCCATCCTTGTAACTGAACCCCGCTGTAAGAAATGTTCGAAGCCGATTGAGCTTGTTGAGAAGGAATACTGTAGCGATTGCGAGCGTAAGAATTTTCATTTTGACAGGGGTTATGCAGTCTGGGTATATGATAAGATCATGAAGCAATCTATCGCAAATTTTAAATATCATAATAAAAAGGAATATGCAGCCTGTTATATCCGTCAGATGCTGAAGAGCTATGGAGAACAGATACGAAAGCTCTCGCCGGACGTAATTGTTCCGGTACCGGTTCATATCAGTAAATATATTGAGCGCGGCTATAACCAGGCAGACATAATTGCACGCGGACTTGGAAAAGAATTGCAGATTCCTGTGCTTTCAGATTTACTCCTTAGGACAAAAAAGACCTTGCCGCAGAAAAGGTTGGATGATAAAGAAAGGCTACGTAATCTTTCGAAAGCGTTCCGACTGAATGAAAAGACGGTAGCCGCCTATCCGAAGAAATTATCAAGGATATTACTGGTGGACGACATATATACAACAGGCAGTACGATGGAAGCTTGCACCAGTGTATTAAAATCCAATGGAATAAAGGAAGTTTATTTTATTGTATTATGCATAGGAAAAGGTTATTAGGAGGTAAATATTATGGACGTAAGGAATTGTAAGGGTTGCGGTAAACTATTCAACTACTTGGCAGGTCCGCCGTTGTGTCCGACCTGTGTTCAAGCCCTTGATTTAAAGTTTGAAGAAGTCAAGGAATATGTATATGATCATCCGCGTTGTGGCATTCAGGAGGTTTCCGAAGAGATGGAGGTGCCAATCTCTCAGATCAAGCAGTGGATTCGGGAAGAGCGATTGGCTTTCGCTGAAGATTCTATGATAGGACTGGAATGCGAGGCGTGCGGTGTGACTATCAAGACCGGCAGATATTGCAAGAGCTGTAAGGACAAGCTGGCTAAGGGTTTAAGTGATCTGTATCAGCCTGAGAGAACTCAACCTGGTAATAGACCGAAGGACCCCCGTGAGAATCCCAAGATGCGTTTTCTTGGTGCAGGTGGAAATTATAAAGATATCAATTAATTCATTGATGAGGATATGATAAGAGCTTAAGAATTAGTGGATCAACCGCAGCTGACTGCCTGAGACACTTGTTCTTAAGCTCTTTTAAATCTGATTAAGGTACCAACCGGATGCCTTCCTCCGTTATAGTGATATTTCCTGACTTGTATAATTTACCGATTGCTCTTTTAAATGCATTCTTGCTGATCCTAAACTCTGCCTTAATTACTTCCGCATCGGAACCGTCATGGAAGGGAAGAAAACCACCTGCAGCCTTGAGCTTCTTTAAGATGTCCTCCGCATCGGTATCCATCTGCATATGACTCTTTTCGCGTAGGCTAAGAGTCAGCTTACCATCCTCCCGAACCTCTACAACTCGGGCTTTTACCATATCTCCAATCCTGATCGGAGAAAAAATCTCGTTCTTCGGAAGCATGGCAGAATACCGATTATCTACGGCTATAAATATACCGAAGGCTTCAATCTCATCATAGACGATACCGGAAACCAAATCATCCTTTTTGTAAGGCGAATGGGAGGATAATAGATGGTAAACCTTCATCGTAGCGCATAAACGATTGCTCTTATCTAAGTAAAGGGTTACGAGAACCTGATCTCCTTCCTCGACTTTTCTGGTCTGCTCTTTAAAGGGAAGAAGCAGATCCTTCATTAGTCCCCAGTCAAGAAAAGCTCCGACCTTGCTAACCTCCTTAACTCTCAGAACTGCCAATTCGCCGATCGTTACCGGTACCTTAGCAGTGGTTGCGATTTCCCTATCCTCTGAATCCCGATAAAGAAAGACCTCCAGCCAATCGCCGGTGGCTGTCCCTTCCGGAACCTCTCGTAAGGGAAGAAGTATCGTATGTTTGGACTCTTTTCCTTCCCCACTCAGATATACACCAAAGTCGGTTTTTTTCACGACCTCCAATTTTTGATACTTTCCTAATTCTATCATATCAATATCCTTTCTTAACGAATTAATCCTGAGTGCCGTCAAATTCTACGACGGCATAGGGCCTTTTATCACAGTCGGCCAGTACTACGGTGTAACGGCTATTATCCTTAGAAACCAGAGGCAGGATCGCATCGCCGAGAACGGCTTGCATACGATATTCTGCCCGCATGGAGGAGATTCTATATCCCATTGGCAGGTATTCCTCAGCCATTTTAATGTATTGCCCATTATTTACGTGGTTATACGAATCAATATTATATTTCATGACTGTGATCGGGTCATTGCTGATATAGTCATTTGGGATTGCTATTTTTCTTGTTACGGTCTCCATCGGATAAGGGGGTTCTATTTGGTAACCCAGACAATCCTCCGGAATTCTTGTGGGTCTGCCGGTTGTCGTATCGATATATACCCAAATGGAACTTGCTACCGCCAATATGGTATCCTTTTCATCTTTCATAATGAAATTACGGTATCCGTAAAAGCCTTTAAAATCGTACGGCCAGGTGCATACTGCTATCTGTTCTCCTAATCGTATCGGCTGCAGCATCTGCAGCTGCCAGGAATTTAACAGCCATACCCGATTGCTTTCATTCAGATATTGAAGCCCTCTGCCCAGCTCTTCCGACTGAAAGGTACTGCAATCCTGAAAATAATTGATGATGCCGGAAGGGTCCATAGTTCCTTTATAGTGATTTAATTCAGTATATCGTACTTTACTGTTGAAGGTATACATTGAAGTCAGCCTTTCGTAAATGGAAAACTATTCATAATCATTGTTCTATTATAGCATTACTTCACCATTTTAAATAGTTTTTTTTCAAATCAAAGGAGATTTTGCTGTTTCGCTTAAAAATGCTGGTATTCTGAAAATATATTTGTTATAATAAGCTTGTTTATAAAGGAGGGATAATTAATTGGACTCGGTAGAGTATTATGATAAGAACGCAGTTGAGTACTTTGAACAGACAGTGGATATTAATATGCAGAATTTGTGGGATCTTTTCACTGCACAGTTGCCTGAGGGTGCCAGCATCCTGGATCTGGGCTGCGGGTCAGGAAGAGACAGCGCGTATTTTATTTCCTGTGGCTTTGACGTAACTGCGATGGATGCATCTGAAGAAATGTGCGATTTGGCCAGTATACATATCGGACAGGATGTATTGAATCTATCATTTGCTGAAATGGATTTCAATGAGGTGTTTGACGGAATATGGGCGTGTGCTTCGCTGCTGCATGTCCCGGGCGATCAGATAGAAGAGATATTTGCTAAGGTAATAAAGAGTCTTAAGTTTAACGGAGTTTTGTTTATGTCCTTTTATTACGGTGATTTTGAAGGTGAACGTAACGGAAGATTCTATAAAGATTATCGTACCAAGTCAATCAAGGAATTAATCAGCGGATATGAGAATCTGGAGATTATAGAGATCGAGAAATGTGATGATCTGAAGCAGGATACGAATGCAGAATGGATTTATGCTATGATACGTAAGAATGAACTGGCATAAATATAGAATAGATAAGAGAACAAAATATGAGGCTGTTGCATAAATACTGGCAGCAGCCTCCTGTTTTATTACCTATGATGTTAGATTTTCATGTCAATGTTTTTGCCGACATTAGGATTCACGGATTGCTCCATCATCCTAATTACACCTTCACCTGATTGCTCAAACGAATCCAGGCTCTTGGCAAGTACGGCAGTACCAATGGAAGAACTATGGACACCGGATACATTTGGCGCAACACTCGGAACAATGGAAGAGATCGTCATACAGTACTCCTTTCTTGCGATTATCACTGCATAATCCGTAGACAAAAAGTAATAATGTTACTGTACAGGAACAAAAATAAGTATAATATGTATTTATATTAGATGATAAACATAAAGCGTGTTTATCATCTCTTCGCTCCACTCGGAATTCGCAGGTAAGCTAGCAATTCCTCATTACGCTTTTATTATATCATGAACTTCGTTCATGATCCCTGGCTCCGTTCGTATGCTACAAGCAAGCTTGCACATACTCACTACGCTTTTATTATATCATACATTTCGACAAAATCAAACCGCCTATTATAAAAGTTCTATAAAATATAATTCAAAAATGTGAATAATTCAAAATGAAAACGGTAGAAACCATCTAAGGAGGAAAATAGTATGCTTTATGACGTTATTATTATCGGATCCGGACCCGCAGGTCTGGCAGCGGCAATTTATGCAAAAAGAGCGGAGCTGAAGGTCGCTGTGATAGAGAAAGCCGGATTGAGCGGAGGACAAATCATTAATACCTATGAAGTGGATAATTATCCGGGGACACCCGGAATCAGCGGCTTCGAATTAAGTACAAAATTCAGGGAGCATGCCGATAAGCTTGAAACCGAATTTATTGACGGTGAGGTAGTTGACTTTACCTTGGAGGATACCATTAAAATCATCACCATGGACAATGGTACAGTATACAAATCCAAGACTGTCGTCATAGCGACCGGTGGTGCCCCTCGTCATTTGGGAGCACCCGGAGAAGAGGAGCTTTCCGGTATGGGTGTCTCCTACTGCGCAACCTGTGACGGTGCCTTCTTTAAGAATAAGACAGTTGCTGTTGTCGGCGGTGGTGATGTTGCCGTGGAGGATGCAATCTTCCTGGCCAGGATATGTAAACAGGTTTATGTGATTCATAGGCGGGATCAGTTCCGTGCCTCAAAGAGCATATCCTCCCGATTACTCGCGATGGAGAACGTAACGGTTCTTTGGGACAGTGTCGTTGATAATATCGTTGGTAAGGACAGGGTGGAAGCGATAGAGGTAACCAATGTTAAGACAAAGGAAAAGACCAATTATGAGGTTGCCGGAGTATTTATCGCAGTAGGATACCTGCCGAATTCCGATATATATAAGAAGGTAATTGCCGCTGATGAGGCCGGATATCTTATCGCCGGTGAAAACTGTGAGACAAATGTACCCGGAATATTTGCGGCCGGAGATGTCAGAACCAAGGAGCTGAGGCAGATCATTACTGCGGCGGCGGATGGTGCAAATGCAATTACAGGTGTAGAAAAGTATTTGAATAATTTGGAATAGGAAAAATATGTAATATTATCAGAAAATACTTAGAAATAAGGCTTTATTGTAAAATTAATTGTCGTTTTAACTTGTTTAATATTGACACTATGTGGCATTTTTGATATAATTACCTCGTCAGATGTAATAATTTCGTAATAATTCCATATTACGGATTGCTGGGTACCTGGGAGGTAAGGGAATGAACAGAATTTGGGCTAGAAGGGCAACTCTATTTGTAGCTTCAGCAGCGATATATATGGCGATACCAGCAGCAACTGCTAAGGCGGATACTATTCCGACAGAGCAGGGCGTTGCTGGTTTCGCTTATTTATTAGACAATTATTATTCTTCAAATGACGGTGATAAGGTAGCCGCAGATGAAACCTTAGTGAATATATTAAAGTCAGAGATCATTTCACCCTATGCGAATCTGGGTGTCTCCGTAGCAGACAGTTATGTGAATGTAAGAAAAGATCCCTCAACGGATAGTGAGGTTGTCGGTAAGCTCTATCGCGGCTGTGCCGCAGATATACTGGAGCGTCTGGACGGTGACTGGGTCAAGATACAGTCCGGTGATGTGAGGGGATACATAGCCTCCAATTTTTTGGCGATAGGCCATGATGCAGAGGCAATGGTGGATGAGTATGCAACTCAATATGCTACCGTCAATACACAGACCTTAAGAGTAAGAGAGGATAAAAGTACTGATTCTAAGATACTGACATTAATTCCGGGCGGTGAGACTTATCCGGTGAAGAAGATCAGTGGTGACTGGGTTGAACTCGTATTAGGTACGGATGAAGATACAGGTAAAGATTTTACCGGTTTCGTATCAAAGGAATTTGTCGATATCAAGGTAGAGTTTAAATTTGCCATTTCAGTAGAAGAAGAGCAGCGAATTCTGCGTGAGCAGCAAGAAGCGGAAAGAGCAGAACGGGAACGGAAGGAAAAGCTCGCTCAGGAGAAAGCCGAACGTGAGGAAGAGGCAAGAAGACAAAAAGAAGAGCAGAAGGATAACGACTCGGATGAGGATAATAAACCTGCGACTACATCGGGCTCCGGATCCTCGCTAAGAAGTGATATTATCACCTATGCACAGAAGTTTGTCGGTAATCCCTATGTATGGGGAGGCGAAAGCCTTACCAGAGGAGCAGACTGCTCCGGATTTGTACAGGCTGTATACGGAGACTTTGGCTACAGTATCCCCAGAACTTCGAGAGAACAAGCAGCCGGTGCCGGCAGAAGAGTAAGCGAATCAGAGATGCTGCCCGGTGATCTGGTATTCTATACAAACAGCAGCGGAACGGTAAACCATGTAGCGATGTATATCGGTAACGGTATGATTGTACATGCTGCAAACTCCCGTCAGGGTATCATCAGATCCAATGTGAAGTATAGAGATATTTACTGTGTCAGAAGAATTGTTAATTAACAAAATATGAGCTTGTAATCTTATGCAATGAGTCCCCTGGGAAGAATGAACTTCTCCCGCGGGACTCATTTATTTTTACTGATGTGTGATAACCATTATAATAGGAATAATCATGATTATTAGTTGAAAATATATGAAATTATGCTAAAATAAGGTTATGGGGTTGCAAATGTGGCAAAAGTTACCGTACGTCGTATGTAGATAGCTCGCAATATTACGTACCTGCTGAGAGGGTGCATGGAGGGTTTGTATGACAGAGAATGAGATTAAGGAGAGAAGAAAATATAAAAGGCTCCCGATAGAGCTTCATCTTGAAGTGGATGAGGTGTTTAAACAGGATAATATCGTGATAAAGGATTTGAACGCATCCGTTTCCGTATTCGATATATCCAGGAGCGGAATTGGCTTCATCAGCGATGCCAGCCTTCCTTTAGGCTATTATTTCAAAGGAAGAATCAATCTGGGAGATGGCGATTTCTTCATTGTAGTAATCCAGATTATCAGGGCACATATAACCGAATTTAACAATAAGGTATATGGTGCCGAATTTGTAGGTCTTGCCCCGTTCCTTGCGGATAAGGTGGATAAATACGAAAAGAAACTGATTAGCGAGGGGAATAAGTTTCAGGTAGTAAAAGAAGAGAAGCCTGATGTGAATGAAACTGGGACAAAGTAAATAAGATTAAGTACAAAAAAGCCGGGTGGATTGTGATCTTGTGGATAAGATGATAGTTCAAGCGGCTTTTATTTGTTGTAGAGAAAAGGTTTTTATGTATTTTTGCCGGCGGATTCGGAATAATAGGATAAAAGAAGTAATAAACTTGAAATTGATTAAATTTAAGCGACGTTTTCTGAGGAAGTATTTGCTGAAAAATTATCAGAAATACCTATTGACAAAGAAGAAAATGTACATTTTGCACAAAGTAAACTTCAAAGATTACAATATTTTACAGATTTATGGCTCAATTGTACAATCTATCAAAAAGTTATCCACAGGCAAGAAGCCTTATTTTTTAACAAATGGAAGTTATACACCGATTTATCCACATTATCCACAGGGATAAACTACTCGTGTCTCACGGCCGAAATGGTGTCAATATCGAAAGTGCGTTTTGTAACTTATGATAAATCGTAATTTGGGACCCAAAACTTGAATTTGAATACTTGACATTCATGTTGTCGGACAATTAAAGGTACTAAGTAAAATTTAATAATAAATTATAGTTTATTTATAAAATAGTAAAGAATATACAATAATTCTTTGAATTACATGTTTATTTGTGAAGGTTTAATAAACACATTCATTTATCGTGGAGTAAAGGATCATAAATAAACAGTAAACTTGAAGTACATTTAAGCGCAGATTATTCCAGAGCAGGACATTCCTGACTAAAGTGGCTTGTCACTTCCTGTGTCCTATGGTATAATGAAATCAGCATAGAAGTGTTAATGCTAACAAGAAAGTAAAAAGGAGTTGGGCATTATGCGTTATATTATCAGCGGTAAAAATATCGATGTAACGGAAGGCTTGAAAACGGCTGTATATGAAAAGATAGGTAAACTTGAGAGATACTTCACTCCTGACACTGAAATTCATGTGACACTCAGCGTAGAAAAAGAAAGGCAGAAAATCGAAGTAACCATTCCGGTTAAGGGTAATATTATCCGTGCGGAGCAGGTTAGTAATGATATGTATGTTTCAATTGACCTGGTAGAAGAGATTATTGAGCGTCAGTTACGGAAATACAAGAATAAATTAATAGATCATAAACAGGCATCCTCTAACTTTAACCAGACCTTCATGGAAGATGATTATTATGAGGATGATACAATCAAAATCGTAAAGACGAAGAGATTTGCAATCAAACCAATGGATGCGGAAGAGGCATGTGTCCAGATGGAGCTTTTGGGACATAACTTCTACGTATTCCGTAACGCTCAGACCGACGAAGTAAACGTAGTGTACAAACGCAAGGGTAACACCTACGGACTCATCGAGCCGGAATATTAACGTTTAAACGGATTAACCCATAAGGAAGACACCCGCTTCGTGCTTGCACGAGGAGCGGGTGTCTTTTTTATGGGTAAGCGTAGCGATAAGCGAGTGAGCTATGCTCACGAGCTTAATCCGTTTAAAGTCAACTCTCACAGAGATTTCGTGCTTGCACGAGGAGCGGGTGTCTTTTTTATGGGTAAGCGTAGCGATAAGCTCTTGAGCTATGCTCATGAGCTTAATCCGTTTAAAGTCAACTCTCACAGAGATTTCGTGCTCGCACGAGACGCGGGCTAACTTTTTATAGGTAAGCGTAGCTAAAGCTCTTGATCTCCACTCACTCACTTAATCCGCTTAAACGTTAATTTTCGTAGCGGCTTCACACTTTCACGAAAACCCACATTTCCCTTGTCAAGCGATTTTTTGGCAGTCAATAAAATTAAGTTGAATAGTAACAAGGTAAATGTTACAATACTAGTTGAACGATTTTTGGATCAAATATGCAATAGTACAGGAGTGAATATAGAATGGGAATTATAGAAAAGGTATTCGGCACTCATAGTGAGCGCGAAGTGAAACGAGTAATATCAATCGTAGACAAGATAGAAGCTCTGGAACCTGAATACAGTAAGCTGTCTGACGACGAACTCAAAGCGAAGACAGTCGAATTCAAAAACAGACTGAAGAACGGGGAAACCCTGGATGATATATTGGTAGAAGCATACGCAACAGTTAGAGAAGCTTCCAAGCGAACCATTGGCTTGAGACATTTCCGTGTTCAGCTGATCGGTGGCATCATTCTGCATCAGGGGCGTATTACTGAGATGCGTACCGGTGAAGGAAAGACCCTGGTTGCAACCCTTCCTTCTTATCTGAATGCATTGGAAGGAAAAGGAGTACACGTAGTTACAGTCAATGATTATCTTGCAAAACGTGACTCTGAGTGGATGGGACAGATCCATGAATTTCTCGGACTGAAGGTCGGCGTGATTTTAAACAGCATGGAGAAGGAAGAACGCAGAGCTGCCTATACCTGTGACATCACCTATGCAACAAACAATGAGCTGGGCTTTGATTATCTGAGAGATAACATGGTTATCTATAAGGAACAGTTGGTACAACGTGATCTTCATTTTGCAATCATCGATGAGGTTGACTCCATCCTGATTGACGAGGCAAGAACACCATTGATTATTTCCGGACAGAGCGGTAAATCCACCGAACTCTATCGCGTGTGTGACATCCTTGCAAGACAGCTGGTAAGAGGTAAGGAAAGCGCAGAGCTTACCAAGATGGCAGCTTTGATGAAGGAAGAAATTGAGGAAACAGGAGATTTCATCGTAAATGAGAAGGACAAGAATGTCCATCTTACTGACGATGGTGTAAAGAAGGTAGAGCGTTTCTTCAACCTTGAGAACCTGGCTGATCCTGAGAATCTGGAAATACAGCATAACATTATTCTCGCACTGCGTGCCCATAACCTGATGTTCCGGGATAAGGATTATGTGGTGAAGGAGGACGAGGTTCTGATTGTAGACGAGTTTACCGGACGTATCATGCCCGGAAGACGTTACAGCGATGGTCTCCATCAGGCAATTGAAGCAAAAGAAAACGTAAAGGTAAAGAGAGAGAGTAAGACTCTTGCAACCATTACCTTCCAGAACTTCTTCAACAAATATCATAAGAAAGCCGGTATGACCGGTACCGCTTTGACTGAGGAAAAGGAATTTCGTGAGATTTACGGTATGGACGTAATCGAGATTCCGACTAACCTTCCGGTAAAGCGTATCGATCACCAGGATTCTGTATATAAGACCAGAAAAGAAAAGCTGAATGCGATCATTAATGAGATCATCGAATCCCATCAGAAGGGACAGCCTGTACTAGTTGGTACGATTACAATCGAAGCATCCGAGGAAATCAGCGCAATCTTAAAGAAGCATAATATTCAGCATAAGGTATTGAATGCGAAGTTCCATGAGCTGGAAGCTGAAATCGTAGCAGAGGCCGGACAATTGGGTGCGGTAACGATCGCTACCAATATGGCAGGTCGTGGTACTGATATTAAGCTCGGTGAGGGTGTGGTGGAAGCCGGTGGCTTAAAGATCATCGGTACGGAGCGACATGAAGCAAGACGTATTGATAATCAGCTGCGTGGCCGTGCAGGACGTCAGGGTGATCCGGGTGAATCCAAATTCTATATTTCTTTGGAAGATGATTTGATGCGTCTCTTCGGATCAGAACGACTGATGAACATTTTTAACGGACTTGGGTTACCGGAAGGCGAACAGATCCAGCATAAGATGCTTTCCAATGCCATCGAGCGTGCGCAGAAGAGAATTGAGAATAATAACTATGGTATCAGAAAGAACCTGTTGGAATATGATCAGGTAAATAACGAACAAAGAGAGATCATCTACGCGGAAAGAAGACGTGTTCTTGACGGCGAGAGCATGCGCGATACTATCTATCATATGATTATTGAGACAGTGGAAGGCTGTATCAATACCAGTATCAGTGATGACCAGAGTCCGATGGACTGGGATATGAACGAATTGAATGATCTGTTATTACCGATCATTCCTCTGTCAAGAATCGAATATCCCGAGGATCAGATGAGGGGTATGAAGAAGAATGATCTGCTTCAGCAGTTGAAGGAAGAGGCTGTAAAGCTGTATGAGGCCAAGGAATCCGAATTCCCCGAGACGGAACAGATCAGAGAGATTGAGCGTGTCATCCTCCTTAAGGTAATCGATCATAAGTGGATGGATCATATCGACGATATGGATCAGCTGCGCCAGGGTATCGGTTTACAGGCGTACGGACAGAGACAACCGATCGTGGAATACAAATTCCAGGGCTTTGAGATGTTCGATGAGATGATCGATGCGATCCGTGAAGATACTGTTAAGGCATTGCTTCATGTACGTATCGAGCAGAAGGTAGAGAGAGAGCAGGTTGCTAAGGTTACCGGTACCAACCGTGATGACAGTGTTGCCAATGCTCCGATTAAGCGTACTACCAAGAAGGTACAGCCGAATGATCCCTGCCCTTGTGGAAGCGGAAGAAAATATAAACATTGTTGTGGTAAAACTATATAAATAAAAATTTTATAAAAGAGAATATTTATAAGTAATTATGTATTGTGATTTTGAAAATAGTAATATATAATACAATAAAAGAGGTGATTTGGTGGTAGAATTAGACCAGTATAAATATACATTGAGTACCTATGAAAAACCATTAATCGAAGTGGGGGATTCACTTTGACTTAGACAAGAAGAGTCTAAGGGTCAGAGAAATCG
>JAEZLY010000216.1 GCA_023414985.1 Bacillota bacterium
GTGTGGCTGTCGGGTTAACCAGACAACAGTTTGATGAGCTGGAGCTGCTATCCACCCTCCATGATATCGGAAAGATAGGGATTGATAATCAAATACTCAATAAACCGGATGTATTGACACCGGAGGAGTGGTTCAAGATGAAAAAGCATTCGGATATCGGGTATCGGATTGCCATGGCATCACCGGAGCTGATGTCGATTGCTTACTATATTCTTACACATCATGAACGTTGGGACGGAAGCGGATACCCGCAAGGTCTTGCCGGTGAAAAAATACCGTTGCTGTCGAGAATCCTTGCCGTGGCGGACGCTTATGATGCGATGACGGAGGATAGACCATACCGAAAGGGCATGTCCAAGGAGGTTGCTCTTCAGGAAATTGTGAAGAATGCAGGGACCCAGTTTGATCCGAAGATTGCCAGTTATTTTGTAGAAATCATATCTATGGAAGCTTCCGGCATTGACAGATCAAAGGAACAGTGATAAAATATGCCGGTAAAAGTATCATATTTCCAACCGAAAGTAATCGGTGAAAGTTGATATCATACGATAATGATCGAAAAGAGGGATAGGATGATAGTTATTACTTGCTAATTATATTTTAATAGCGATGAATGCAGTCGGAACCGGCTTTCTTTTGTTGCGGGCAAGTAATGAATATCCTTATCATCATATTATAGATACAGAAGGACTTTATCCATGTAACCGAAATTACGGCTGCGTAGGATGATGTCAGTATATTGTGTAAGGGAGCCCACAAGAGAGATTCTTTGTGGGTATTTTTTCGTTCAAATTGCCTGGTTCGGACCGGCTGCTTCAGGGACGTAAGCTTGGAAGGAGTGTGATGATATGTCCCAGATTAATGTAAATGATTTAACGTTTGGTTATGCAACCAGCTATGATACGATATTCGAGCATGTCAGCTTTCAGATCGATACAGATTGGAGGCTTGGATTTATTGGAAGAAATGGGAGAGGTAAGACTACCTTTTTAAAGCTTTTAATGGGAAGCTATGAATATCAGGGAACAATTACGTCCTCGGTAAACTTCAGTTATTTTCCCTTTGCAGTGGAGGATGAAATGATGCTGACTTTGTCGGTTGTGAAGGATACCATTGCTCCTTTTTCTC
Source organism: Bacillota bacterium (assembly GCA_023414985.1). Lineage (GTDB taxonomy): Bacteria > Bacillota > Clostridia > Lachnospirales > Lachnospiraceae > Mobilitalea. The sequence goes on from JAEZLY010000216.1 coordinate 1,129, forward strand.
AATGGGAGAAGGAGATGGAACTATGTCTGGCCGAGGAGCATACGGAAGAAAACCTGGAGAAATACGGAAAGCTGCAGGAGCTTTATCTGTCTCATGACGGATATATTATTGAAGAGTTGATTGAGAAGGAGCTTGGTAAGCTGAAGGTGGACACCGAAATCCTGGCAAGACCCTATCATACCTTAAGCTTCGGGGAGAGAACCAAATTACTCCTGGCTGCATTATTTTTACGGAAGAATAATTTCCTTCTGATTGACGAGCCGACGAATCATCTGGATATGGAAGGAAGGGATACTCTGGCTGAGTACTTGAATAGTAAGAAAGGCTTTATGCTGGTATCCCATGACCGTAATTTCCTGGATCGATGCATTGATCATGTACTGTCCATTAACAGGACTGACATTGAAGTGCAGAAAGGAAATTATTCCACCTGGTGGGTGAATAAAGAACGCCGGGATAATTACGAGGTGGATAAAAATGAACAGTTGAGGAAGGAAATCACAGTGCTTTCCGATGCCGCAAAAAGAGCTAAGGGATGGTCGGATCAGGTGGAGGCCAGTAAAATCGGGACTCACGCCGCTGACCGAGGAGCAATCGGCCATAAAGCCGCCAAGATGATGAAGCGGGCGAAGGCAATTGAGAACAGAAAGCTGGATGCAATCGAGGAGAAAAAAAGTCTTCTGAAAAATATTGAGGAGCTGGAGGACTTAAAAATCAACATTCTTCCGATCGAAGGAAGGAGACTGATGGAGGCTGAGGATCTGAGTCTCTTCTACGACGGTCGCAGGGTGGTCTCGGAGGTCAACTTTACTCTGACCAAGGGAAGCAGGCTTGCAATCCATGGACGGAATGGTTCCGGTAAGACGACCTTATTAAAGCTTCTGCTGGGACAGGAAATAGAGTATCAGGGAAGATTTTATGTCGCACCTTCACTGAAGATTTCTTATGTATCGCAGGATACTTCTTACCTGACAGGGAATCTGAAGGACTTTGCAGTGAACTACGGACTGGACGAAACCATATTTAAGACGGTACTGCGCCAGTTGGATTTTGCCAGAGTTCAATTTGAGAAGGATATCTCAGAGTTCAGTGCGGGACAGAAGAAGAAAGTTCTGCTTGCAAAAAGCCTCGCAGAGCCTGCCCATGTGTTTCTATGGGATGAACCGTTGAATTATATCGATATTTTTTCGAGGATGCAGATTGAAGAGTTGATCTTAAAATATCAACCTACTTTTATCTTTGTTGAGCACGACAGGATGTTCTGCGAACGGATTGCAACAGAGGTAATTCGTCTGGAACCGGGCCTGTAAAAAGCAAGAATGATGAATTGTACCTGTTGCCGAATAATGGAAGATATGATAAGATTATTCTATCATTATTTGGACTGTATCAAGGAAGGAAAGAAGGGATACTTCAGCTAAGAAAGATGATAGATTTGTAGGAGGAATAACAAAAACATATATCGGTTATGATATAGTATAGTTTCATTTTTACCATTCATGTACAATCTCTGAAACACTCGGCAGTCGGCATCCCCACCGGCAGGTCCGCTGTTATAATCCAATGCAAATGATTAGGAGAGGTGAACAATATGAAAGAGTGGAGAATTTTGTTAGTCCTGGAATATGAGTGGAGATTGTTCCGAGTTCATCGAAAGCTGATAAACTGGCTGGTCGGAAAAGGTATGAAGTTGAATTCCGCAGTCCTGTGTTTCATCAATCGCAGCCTTGATAATCATGTGGTAATTTTATCTGAGAACAGACAACGGTATGAGCAGATTACCGGACAGATTATTCAATACTATAAGCGTGACGAGCTATAAAAAAACTACCTGTCAGCACCGGTAATAGTCGGTGTATGGCAGGTAGTTATTATTTGTGATTAAAGATGAACCAATGTATTAGGAATTCTTCTTAGGCTTTTTAATCACTTCAGGCTCGGGCATAATCGGCTTTAATGAAGGCAATACGCCTGTATCTGTCTTTTTCTTCTTCTTAACTTCCTTCTTAATATCTCTATTTGCCATGGATACCACCCCTTAAAAAGATATTTTAATATATAATATTATAATAAGTTATGTCGATTTCGTCCAGTAAAACTTTACCCTTTCCCGGCTTTTATACATGGGATAATCTGCCTTTGCTGTTATATTACGATAAATTGTACATATTAAATATTTTTTGTGATGTGAAAAAATCCTATTGACAGAATAAGGTACAAATGATAATATCAAGTTAAACGTAAAACGTGTGCGATATGTACAATTGAATGAGCAAATTATGACAAAGTTTATCACGTTTAACGTAAAACTGTTCAGAGGAGAAACATGATCTGACATTCAGGTATATGCAGACAACGATTTGATGATATTCACTGCTGTCCCTGGACTCAGGATGATGAAGTAATCAAAAAAGACAGTTGAATAACCTTATGTACTCTCGGAAAGAGTACATGGCAAATGAAAGGGGAAAATTATGAAAAAAGTAAAAAGTATCGTGAGTATCGTTTTGTGCCTGATCATGATTACCTGCATGTTCACGGGCTGCGGCAAGGCTGAGAAGAATACGGCTGACACCTCCGCAACGACAGACACAAATGCAACTGCAGAAGACACACAGGCTGCGGCTACCGAAGCACCTGCTGACACAGCATCCGCTGAACCGGTTCAGTTAAAGCTTGGTATCTGGCCTGAGGATACCTTGACAGAGCAGATTGCACAGCATGAAAAATTTGTATCCCGTTATAACGAGACACATCCCAATGTTGAAGTTATTCCTTCCTACTATAAGTATTCTCCGGATAATTTCATATCCATGGCTTCTGCCGGAACAGCTCCGACCATCTTTGAGACCTGGTATACAGAGACACAGAAGCTGATTGACGCAGGACTTGTAGCGGATATCACAGAGAATCTGAAAGCACGTGGCTGGGATACAGCGATGAATCCTACCATTAAGGAACTGATGTCAAAGGACGGTAAGATCTATGGTATTCCCCGTGATGGTTACGGCTTAGGATTATATTTGAACCTTGAGTTATTTGAACAGGCAGGTCTGATTGATGCAGACGGACTTCCGAAGTATCCGAAGACCTGGCAGGAGCTTGCAGAGACATCGAAGATCATTAAGGATAAGACAGGTGCAGCCGGCTTTGACTTATTGGCAATGGATCGTAATGCAGGCTGGCATTTCAGTCTGATTGCCTGGGATTTCGGCGCACAGCTCACTACAATAGATGCAAACGGCAAATATCAAGCTAACTTAGATAGTCCGGAAGCAATCGAAGCGATGGAATTCTGCCGTTCCTTAAAGTGGGATTATGATGTACTGACTCCCGATCCGTTGGCAGATGGTTGGTCAGAAGGCCATTCCAACTTGGGTACCGGTGTATGTGCTATGTACCTTGGAGCAAATGACTCTGTAGCTCAGCCTACCGAGAACTTCGGTCTTCCTGTAGATAAGCTCGCATTGGTTCCTGCTCCCGCAGGCCCGAGAGGCAACCAGTATGTATTATCCGGCGGTACTCCTTATATGTTTGCACCGAATGCGACCAACGAAGAAATTGAAGCTGCATTGGATTACCTGGTGGTTATGGGTAAGGCTCCGGTTGCCACGGAAGAAGCGATCGCAGGCTGGGAAACCGATTATCAGAGACAGGTTAGCACCGGAGTACCGGTAATTCCCCGTTTCCCTTGCTGGATTGACCAGAAGGTACTGGACGCAGAGAGTGCGGTTATAGAGAAGTATAAAAATGTTGATATGAGACTCTTCAATGATTTCTATGATTTGATGAAGAAGGATGGCGCACTCCATCTGGAGGAGCCGGTAGAGGTTCAGGCTATGTATCAGGAAATCTGCAACGTAATGCAGGAGGTCCTGACCAATAAGGATGCTGATATTCCTGCCCTGATGAAGCAGGCAGACGAGAATTATCAGTCAATCATTGATACGGCTAAGAATCAGTAAAGCAGACAGG
>JAEZLY010000309.1 GCA_023414985.1 Bacillota bacterium
GTTTAACCTATATGTCTTTTCCCTCTTATCAATACTTTAGGGCAGCTTCTTTGTCCTTGATTACGGATACTGCGAAAAATAATATTGTAATGATTGTCAGACAGAGGAACATGATCGTCATCGCGTAATCTCCAAGCTCCATAAAATATCCTGCCGCATTCAGCACAGAATAGAACAGCATTCCCAAAGAAAAGATATGTACTCTTTCGCCAACTCTTATCCTTCGTAACGATAAAATCCCTCCGATCACAAGAATAAACGCTGTGAACAGCTCAGATGCGATGTGAGCTGCTATTCTCACCGGTTCTGTCAATAATTCGGGCACCTGACCCGTAGTCAGCATCATGACCCACATACCGATCATACTAAAGCCAACTGCAATTCCATAAATATACGACGCTTTTTTCATAACTCCTCCTTCTCAAGCATACCATTCAGGCAGATTTCCAGCACTTCTATTAAATGGTCTGCAAGACCTCCTATTTCCTTTCCTGATAATATCCATAACTTCAGCTCGTAAAAAACTGCGCTGTTCAGAACTTGCAGCTTTAATTCACTATTCTTTCTTGTAAAATCAACACCGTCCACAGAGCTGTTGATTGCAGCCAATAAAAGCCGCCCAAAATCAAAGGACCTCTGGGCTTCGGTTTTATTCGCCTGAGCATGATCCAGTTCCACAAGAAAGTTTCTGAATAAACTGCTTTCCCTTGATATTGCCTGTGTAAAATACTCCAGCAGCATACTCAGATTATCCAGACATTTCTGATCAGTTTGCAGGGCAGATCCGATATCAACTGAAGAAAATAGCTCTTCTGCCCAAGTCATCAGGATATCTCTTTTTGATTGAAAAAAGTTATAGAAGGTGCCCTTGGCAATCTCCAATTTTCCTGTAATTTGTTCAATGGTCACATTCTCATATCCATACTCTCTGAACAATGACAATGCTAATTGAATAATATCATTTTTCACTTGTTCTCTGTGCTTTTTATAGAGCGACACGAAACCACTCCTATCCGATTATTTTATGACTACGGTCATATTATATACTCGGCTTATATATGTGTCAATCAGAATTTACCGCTAATTGCCAAAAAAAACGAATCAAAAAGCTTTGCTACAGGATTACAGCAAAGCTTTTTGTACTTCTATTAGCATCTGTTATGATTGATATTGGTCCCTGTACCAGCGGATCAGCTTACCTGCGATACTGTCTGTTGACGGGATATTCGGCAGATCGTCCGCCCGATACCAGTTCGCATCGGTAATTTCTACATTATCAGTTACAATCTCCCCTTTGGCATATTCTGCAGTGAAAGCCAGCATCAGTGAATCCGGGAACGGCCAGGGCTGACTGCTGAAATATTTGATATTCTTTACTTCAATTCCGACCTCTTCCCGTATTTCCCGCTCCACACACTGCTCCAACGTCTCACCCGGTTCTACAAAACCGGCGATCAGGCTATACATATCCGGCCTGAAATTGCTGTTATGGGCAAGGAGTATCTGATCCTCGCGAAAGACTGCTGTAATAACAGCCGGAGATATTCGGGGATAGATGACATTGCCGCAGGCAGGACAGACCTTCGCCCGCTCATCACTTTTATTGGTCATAGCGGTTCCGCAGGAGCCGCAATACCGATTCTTACTGTTCCAGTGTAAGATATGATTTGCAGCACCTACGAGCAGGAATAATCCCGAATCACCGGAATTCTTTGTGATATCCATCATATCGATCAATTCAAAAGCTTCTTCCAGAACGGGTAATTCCGTTATTCTTTTACAGTAAATGCCATGTTCCTCGTAGCATCCTATGTATTCCAGGGAGGATCTATCCTCCCATATAGGTTCCGTTTCCTTCAGCTCCGGTATCATAAATAATTGATCTATTTTCTTCATTAAAAGCTTTTTCTCATAAAGTATGATTACCCAGAACTGCTCTTTGGAAGCCTCCGAAGGAAGAAACCCAGGAACATAAGGATATTGATTTTGCTCGCTCATTTCAGTATTTACCTCTTTCATTTGCAGATCATCGTTGAGAATATTTATTGCTTTCTTAAGATCTATAAATCATAGCATAGTATCTTGGGATTAACAATCCAATTCTGGCTTTTGAATGCGGCAATCTGTAAAAATTCCAAAAAATAATGCAGGAAATCGTCTTATTATTATACTACATTATCCTGTATAATGAAGCGTATGGGAGGGATAACCCCGCAGAAGCGCGGAATACACTCGGAGTTTGAAGCATTTGACGGCGGACATACGCTGCGTACCGACAGCCTGAAGGGTCATTTAAAATTCTACTTTGCAAAAGATGAGTAGATCAATTGCTATGACAAAAAGATACGTTATAGGATGAAGTAAGTATATTAGGCATCCCCCTGCACAGGTTGAAGGACCGAGAGCAGGAAGGGATGCCTATCGTGTTTTTACCACCAAGAATAATATGGTTTGCTCTTGTTTTTTCCGCCTTTACTTTCTGTCTCAGCAGTGCTGTTCATCGCAGACTCACCGGTGTTATTGCCCACCTCAGTATTGGTATTGATGCTTGTATTATTGGAATTTCGTATACTTCTTTTTTTCACTTTGTTCACCTCCGTTTCTTAACTTCCTAACTCAATAGTTTCTTAAGCCCCAATGCCGTATCTGTTGCTTTTCTGTCTACCTGATATTGCTCCTGCAGGTTATATGCATAATAATATCCTTTATTCATCATATACTCCGTTATTTTCTCATGAGACAGGATCATATCATTCAGTTGATTGACCAGCGTTGTCCGCAATTGCGGTGCGGTGACCTCAGTAATCGCAACTGCATATTCCTTGATTCCGCTCTTGGTGGTAACCAACAGATCGGTTGAAATCACCTGATCCGTCATCTTGTCCATTCCCGTCAGCTTCTCTATGACTGCATTCATTTCTTTCCTTTCTTTCCGGCGGCGCTTACTCCTCTGCGCCGGCAGGTGCCGCTATCTTGGATTGTTCCAGAAAGACCCGCAATTCCTTAATATGGTTCTGCGTAGTCTGAATATCATTATTAATCAGATTCTTTAACTCATCGTCTGAAACCAGTGGAGACATCGTAACCGCTTTGGTCAGGCATAGATTTTTCAGTGTCAGTATTTCGTGTAGCTGTATTGTTTCGTTCGGAGCCAGTCCCTGTTCCAGCATTTGTATTTACTCCTTTCATCTATAAAATTGTACTAGGGTTTTAATATAACTTTAATGCAATGATCTGTCTTTGTATCAAATGCCTCGTATCCATAAGACGCCTGATCGAGCGGCAGCTTATGGGTTATGATATCACTCGGATCTACTTTTCCTTCGGCAAACAGATCGTAAAGCGTCTGCATGATAGGGATAACCGGTGCCTGGCCTGTTCTGATATTAATATTACGATTCATGAGATCGCCAAACGGAAATGCATTGTAACGACCGCCGTAAACCCCTGTTACCTGGATCATCCCTCCCTTGCGCACTGCCTGGGTCGCAATTACAAAACCGCTTAAGGAGCCGCTCTGCAGTCTTAAACCGGATCCAAGAAACTCCATCGGTGTCATCTTCCCATCCATACCAACACAATCGATGACAATATCTGCTCCGCCCTTCGTTATCTCCTTTAGAAATTCCCCGGTATTCTTATGCTGTTCGAAATTCACAGTTTCAACCTGATTGTATTTTTTTGCATGCTCCAGGCGGTAATCAATATAATCAACTGCGATCACACGTTCCGCACCACAAAGCCAGGCAAATTTCTGGACAAGCAGCCCGATCGGTCCGCATCCGAGTACTACTACCGTATTCCCTTCCTTCACCCCGGCATTGACAACACTCCAATATGCGGTGGAAGCAGCATCAGCGATCAATACCAGCTTCTCATCCTCCAATTCACAATTCTCAGGAATTCGAAAGGGGGTAAAATTGCCGAAGGGTACTCTCATATATTCTGCCTGTCCACCGGCATACCCGCCGAAGGTATCGGAATAACCGAAGAAGCCACCGCCTTCCCCGTTCGGATTCGCATTATCGCACATACAGGTCAGATCGTGCTTGCAGTAAAAGCATTCTCCGCAGCTCACATTAAAGGGTACGACGACTCTGTCTCCCTTTTTTACCTTCGTTACCTCCGGACCGGTTTCCTCCACGACACCCAAGGGCTCATGTCCGATTACGTAGCCCTGCGGTAAATTCGGTACCATATCGTGGATCAGATGAAGATCCGAACCACAGATTGCCGAACTTGTAATCTTAACAATAATATCATCCGGTTTCTGAATTGTCGGTGCCGGAACGTCCTTCACCTCAACCCGCTTAATACCTTGAAAAGTAACAGCCTTCATCTCATTTCCCTCCCCTTATTTATCCAGTGTGGCGAACAGGCCCGATCTGCTTGTATCTCCGGGGAATAAATCCATCTTTGCAATATCCACGGCTGTCTCTGAGGATTCTAAATCCATTTGAAATTGTTTCTCCAGATTAGTCGGATAGAACCATCCTTTTTTGACCATCAATGTTGATACCGCTTCATGCATACGAATTGCCTGATCCAGTTCCAGCTTCAGGACGGTTCTGACCTCCGGAGTGGCCGCTTCTGCCAGTGCTATTGCACAGCCTCTTACATTATTTTTCGCACTTAAGAGGAAGGCCATGGATACTGTGGTATCCACTAATTTCGGCATTCCCTCTGAATTTCTTACCTCAAGATAATCCTTTATCATATGATTGCCTCCTTAGAAGCAGAAACCCTTCTGTCTCTGCTGTTACCTTCCTCTTATTTCAGGAGCCCTTGCATATAATTTCTGCAGTTCCTCAATCGCATGTATCGATTGCTGAACGCTCTGCTCTAATAACGCTTTTAAATCCTGATCAAAGACGATACCCTCCATCATTTTTGATGAAGTCATATGAATTGTTTTCAGATTCAACATTTCATGAATCTGCATCATTTCCTTCGGTGCCAGACATTCTTGCTCCATTTGCAACACCCTCCTGCCTTAAATCACTTCGATTTCAGTATTATTATTTCTAGCGAAGAAAAGTTTATGCGGAGAAGGACCTTTTCAGATGTTTTCATTTAGACAATAAAAATGCTTCCAACCTTAAAAATCAAGTTGGAAGCACCAATCCATACCTTTTTACCAATTCTACCATATGTCCGATATTTCCTTCACCCGCAAACCTGTCTCCGCGAAAGAAGTTCTCATTATTATCCAGCCACTCAAGTGGATTTACCTCTTCGATTAATGCAACCTCTGTACTTAATTGTCCTACATATACTTCCAAATAGCCTTGTTCAATCGGCGTTTAAGCACTTTTAGAAATACTTTAATTTGGGGTACTCTAAGTGTTGATGAATTATGAAGATTAATCGGTTAAGCGGATATCACCGCTCACGGTACTTATCATCAGCTCGCTTCCCTGCTTTCCGTAGGTGTAAGTCCCGGATCTTAAGTTACTCTGGTTCATATCCTGATATCTTATATTCAATACACCCGAAGTGGTTCTCGATTCGATACGATATCCGTTGCCATAATTTCTTAAGCCGACTTTAATGTTACCGCTGGTGCTGTTTGACTCCAATACAACATCTCCTTCACACTTTGCGTCAACATTTCCGGATTTTGAACTGGCATGGCATCGTTTTACATTGACATCAAGTGTAATATTACCGCTGGTACTTCCAACTACCAAACCATCCCCACAGACTTTCTGAATTTTGATTTTGCCGCTGATACAGCTTGCATCTGTATTATTCATGTTCATATCATCGATATTAATATCACCGCTGGTACTCCTGATTTTGCATTCACTTACCTTCACCTGATGCAGTTCTATATCGCCGCTTATGGAACTATTATCTATAATATCCGCAGTAATGTTTCCGGCTTCTATATCACCGCTACCGCTTTTCATCGTCAGAAACTTTACATCAATGCCATCTGCGCTGATATCACCACTCATGGTGCCTGCATTCAACTGAACGCTATTTATAGCTTCAAAATCAATATCTCCACTGGCACACTTTATCCGTAAGTCTGTTGAAATTACGTGCTTGAGTGAAATCTCGCCGCTTGCTGCTCCTGCGATGATGCTCTTTGCTTTTACATCAAACAGCTTGATATCACCACTTGCTGTTTTTACGTCCACATAATTCATTGACTCCGGCAGCTCCACATGGATACGCATAGAGTTATGGTTCATGTGAAACAGAAATACGGCCTTTCCAACTCTGCGGATTCCGGCATAAATCGTATTTCCTTCTTTATAACTGTAGAATTCAAAAAACTGTTTCTGTCGTTCATTACCGTTATTAACATAGCTGATATTAACTTTTGGATTTGAGGATTTCGTTATCGTTACATCAGCGCACTCGCCGCTGATAACAAGATTTAAGCCATCGCCAGCTTTTCTTTGCTTCTCCTCTTCACTCCTGTCTTCAGAACTACTCTGCTGTTCCGTACTCTGATCTGAAGCAGTATCATTTGTCGGGGTATCGGAACTCTTTATGGTCTCTTCTGTTCCCTGATTATTGTTCCCGAAATCAAAACTTACACTGCTCTTTTCTTCATCCCCGGGGTCTTCACCGGCTTCATAGCTCTTTGATACATTTTCCGAAGAGCCTTCCGTATTTGTGTGATTAAAATCAAATGAATTCCTTAGGTAGGTATCGGTAAAATTATTAATGGAAGAGGTTGCCTGATCCAGCGTATTCTTCAGCGAATGTCCTATCTCATTTACATCAATTTTACTGATTGCTTCGCCTGCTGAATCCAGCGCACTGTTGATTACATCGCCTATCTTTTCACTATCAAAACCCGGAATATTAAACCAACGCTCATTTGATTTTTTATCATTGGTATTCGCCTGATTCTCGTCTTCTTTCTCATGTTTGCTGTTTCCGGTTTGATAAACCTCTTTGATTTCATCAACCAAGTCATTGATTGAACCCAGTTCCTCACAGATTTGTTCTTCACTTTTGCCCTTTTCAATGCCAACCTGAAAGTGTTCTTCATAATCAGATACAATTTCTTCCATAACACTTTCTTCCGTATCCTTTAGTGCTTCTTTTAAAGCATTCAAATATTCTATCTTGTTCATAACCATCCTCCTATTCTAAAATATTCTGAACTACAGCCACAAAGTCCAACCATTCTTTTTTCAGGGATGTCTGATATACTCGTCCCTGATCTGTTAAGTGATAATATTTTCTGGCAGGCCCTTCACCGGACTCCACTAAATAGGTTTCAACATAGGCATCGTCTTTTAGCCTTTTTAGAATAAGATATAATGTCCCTGTTGAAATTACCATTTGCTTTGAAATTGCATCTGTTAATTCATAACCATAACGGTCCGCTTCCACCAGTTTCGAAAGTACACATAATTCCAAAACTCCCTTTTTAAATTGTGCATTCATCTGCTGACTCCTTTCCACCTGATAGTGAATTGATTTTTAGTCTCCGAAAAATTCAGTATATCTATCATCGTTACTGACTATCATTGCATTATATTTTATCACTAGCTATTATATATTGCAATATAGTAATTTATGTTATATATTATTTTTAATCTACTCTTAATAAAATGTCTGCAAAGGTGATTTAATTATTCCTGTAGGATGGCGGAATGCACAATTTATTAGCGTTTATTTCACAGAATCTTACTATATTTTAATTTGTCAATTCATTTACAATCAGTTATAATAAAATCAGTTATTTTGAAGCGCTTGGTTGGAGGAAATACCATGAATAGAAGAATAGGGGACGAAATCAGGGACATTGTGCAAGACGCGATCAATACCAAAGATTTTCGTCAATTAAATAGAAATATCTCGGACACGGTGAATGGTGCTCTGGATGAAGTGCATAGATCACTTTTCCATACGGGCGACCGTCAGAATTGGCACAAACCTGATATTGATATACACGTGAATGCTCCTCAGGATAACAGCACGCGACAAGATAATTTCACTAACCGTAGTGGACAGGCTTATCGCAATTATCGCAATGAGTATCGCAATTATCGTAATGAGTATCGTAATAATCAACGTAATAATAACCAAAGGCAAGCCTTCTCCTATTCTGCCGGATACAATCAGAACACGCCGAAACAGCAGACACCGACTGGACGGACTCAACCATTTCCGATCGTACCGGTGGGAAACGTTTCCGGAATACTAATGACTGTTTTTGGCAGTATCGGTTTCGGAATTACCGGGCTTGCGATTGTTACCTTATGTATCATAGGCCAAATTACTGCCCATATCGCTTACTTCGGAACCATTGCTCTTTATCTTCTGCCATTATTCTTTATCAGCCTGATCTTATTTTATCAAGGATCACGGTTCAGAGCGAGATTAAGAAGGTTTAGAAGATATATAGGAATTTTTCAGAATCAGGGTTATTATACCTTGAAAGAATTATCCGATCACATAAACAAGAGTAAGAAATCCATTATAAAGGATCTTCGGAAAATGATTTCGATCGGCATGTTTCCCGAAGGGCACATCGATAAACAGGAGACCTGTATTATACTAAATCGTGAGTGTTATCTGAAATATCTGGAGCTGCAGCAGAATGAGCTCCGGCAGACAGCGAGTGCGCCGGAGGAAAATAAAAATAGTCAAAGCAGCGACGGGCAAAACTCCACAGCTTATGTGATGGATGAAGAAACGAGAACAGCAATCGAGAACGGGCGCTCTTATATCCGTCAGATTAAGGAAGCAAATGATGCCATCCCCGGAGAAACAATCTCGAAAAAGCTGTTCTATCTGGAAGCAATTCTGGATAAGATCTTCAATTATGTAGAACAACATCCGAACCAGCTTCCTCAGATACAGCAGTTTATGAGTTACTATCTTCCGACCACTCTAAAATTAGTAAATGCATATAAGGATTTTGATAAAGAATCCGTACAGGGTGAGAATATTACATCGGCTAAAAATGAAATTGACCTTACACTCGATACCATCAATCGGGCTTTCGAGAAATTATATGACAGTTTTTTCCTGAATGCAGCGATGGATATCTCTACTGACATATCGGTATTGGAGACTCTTCTTGCTCAGGAAGGGCTGACTCAGAAGGATTTTAAATCAAAACAAACTATGGGAGGATTAACCAATGAATGATGAAGTACCCACATTAACATTTGAACCTTTTAAAGAGGAGCTCACAGGGCCCGGCGGATTAAAGCAGGTCTCTGACAGACCCGAGCTACCTAAGACAGAAAACGTTCAGCCCGAGGTTATCGTTTTTGATGAAAGCAGACTATCACCGGAAGAGAAAAAAATGGTGGCTGATTTTGCTAATACGATTGATCTGACCAAATCCAATCTTATTCTTCAATATGGAGTCGGTGCTCAGAAAAAGATTGCTGATTTTTCGGAGTCTGCCTTAAACAATGTGAAAACCAAGGATTTGGGAGAGGTCGGGGAAATGCTCTCCGGTGTAGTGATGGAGTTAAAGAGCTTTGAAGCGGATGGCGAGGAAAAAGGCTTCTTTGGTTTATTCAAGAAGCAATCCCAAAAGCTATCTGCCATGAAAGCAAAATATGATAAAGCAGAGATAAATATCAATAAAATATGCAACGTGCTGGAAGGCCATAAAATCCAATTACTGAAAGATGTTGCCACGATGGATAAGCTATACGAAATAAATAAGACTTATTTCAAAGAACTATCCATGTATATCCTGGCAGGTAAAAAGAAATTAGCTAAAGTTCAATCCGAGGAGCTGCCACAACTCATTGAAAAATCGAATCAAACCAATCTTCCGGAGGATGCCCAGGCAGTGAACGATCTGGTAGCCGTCTGCAACCGCTTCGAGAAGAAAATTCATGATTTGGAATTAACCAGAATGATCTCAATACAAATGGCACCTCAGATTCGCCT
>JAEZLY010000311.1 GCA_023414985.1 Bacillota bacterium
TAGGAAAGGATATGGTCTACTGTATCGTTTCCGGCTTCTTATTGTATTACTATAATACCGTTCTTGGAATTAGCGCTACCTTTATTGGGGTATTATTTATGATTGCCCGCGTTTTTGACGCGTTTAATGATCCCTTCATGGGAATTATCGTAGAGAAGACGAACACCAAGCTGGGCAAATTCAGACCGTGGTTGTTGATCGGAACCGTGACGAGTGCACTCTCGCTTTTTATTATGTATTCTGTTCCGAAGGGATTAACCGGAACCCCTTTGCTCATTTATGTTTCGGTTGCTTATATCCTCTGGTGCACCACCTATACCCTGATGGATATTCCGTTTTGGTCCATGATCCCTGCGATCACCCGGAGTGAGAAGGACAGGGAGTCCATCTCGGTGATCGGAAGAAGCTGTGCTGGCTTAGGAAATGCCATTCCGACAGCTTTGACCATGTATCTGCTGCCGATCCTGGGACATGGCAGCGAGCGCCTCGGCTTTCGCTGGATTGCCGGATTTATCGCTGTCTTCTTTATTGTGGCAATCCTTGTGACAGTAATTAACGTAAAGGAAATTGAGAGGCCGCAGGTCAGATCACCAAGAATTAAGGAGATGTTTCAGGCGCTGTTCAATAATGATCAGGCTATGGCGGTCGTAATCACGATTGTCATATTCAATGCGTCTGTCTATTTGACTTCTCAGCTGGCAATCTATTTCTTTAAATATGACATCGGCAATTCCGCGTTATTCGGAATTTTCGGTACGGTTGGCGGAGCCACGCAGATCCTTTCTATGACCTCTCTTCCTCTGCTTCGTAAAAAATTTCAGAGAAGGACAATTTTCTCCGGTGCTTTAGTGCTTACCATTCTTGGTTATGCTTTATTATTTATTTTGGGTACGTTGAAAAATTCCAACCTGATCCTGCTCAGCCTGGCGGCGGTTATCATCTATTTCGGCTTCGGTTTAGCTACGGTACTGACTACGGTATTTTTAGCGGATACTGTGGATTATGGGGAATGGAAGACGAAGCAGAGAAGCGAAAGTGTCATCTTCTCCATGCAGACCTTTGTCGTACAGCTGGCATCGGCATTTTCTGTATTGATTGCCGGGGTCAGTCTTGATTTGGTCAAGTTGGATGTGAATGCGGAGGTTCAGACGGAGGCAACCCTACAGGGGATGCGTGTCTTTATGATTATCCTGCCGATGTTGGGCCTATTGGCTTCCATCCTGTTCTTTAGAAGAAAATATCAATTAACTGAGAAAAGGATGAGTGAGATCATCACAGCCTTAAAGGAAAAGGAAGGGTTAGAATGATAAGAAGAATTGAGGATCTGTTCCTACTCGAAACCAATCATACAACCTACTGTTTTCGAATTTTGCCAAGCGGCCATCCGGAGCATTTATATTATGGGAAGCGGATTAACCTTCAGGCCGGCTATGAGCCATTGATCGAGAAACATCGTTTTCTCGGCGGCAGTCAGCTGGCCTATTCGAAGGAGCAGCCAACCCTGGGGCTCGAGGATCTCTGCCTTGAGATGTCCTCCTATGGGAAGGGAGATATCAGGGAAGCTTTTATCGAACTGACCCATGCGGATGGCAGCACTACCAATGATTTTCTGTTCAGAGATGCCAGGCTTCTTAAGAAAAAAACAGGTTTAGAGACCCTTCCCTCTGCCTATCTTGCGGCTTCGGATTTAGGCATCGTGGGGGAGGAGGCTGAGACCTGTGAAGATTATGTCAGTCTGGAGCTGGAATTATATGATAAGAATTACGATATCGGATTGACGCTGATCTATTCCGTATTCGAGGAATGCGATGTCATTACACGGAGTGCGGTGGTTAAAAATACTTCCGAGATTCCTGTTAAAATTAATCGGATCATGAGTGGTCAGTTGGATTTTGATACGGCTGACTATCATATCAGTACCTTCCATGGCAACTGGGCTAGAGAGATGCAACGACATGAGGTGAAAGCATCTCCCGGAATATGGGTCAGTGATTCCAAAGCGGGAATTTCCGGCAACCGCAGTAATCCCTTTTTTATGGTAAGCGAGGAAGCTGCCAATGAGAATTCCGGTGATTGCTACGGAATCAACCTGATTTACAGTGGCAATCATTATGAGGCGGCGGAAGTCAGCAGTATGGGAAAGCTACGGGTAATCAACGGGATCAATCCGTCCGGCTTCGGATGGCTGCTGCAGCCTACACAGAGCTTTGAAGCACCTGAGGCAGTCTTTACCTATTCGAAGGAAGGCTTTAACGGAATGAGCCGGAATATGCACCGATTTATCAGAAAGCATATTGTACGGGGGGTATGGAGGGATAAAGTCCGTCCCATCCTAATGAATAGCTGGGAGGCCAATTATTTTAAATTCAGTGAAGGGAAGCTGATAAAGCAAGCGAAAGCCGCTAAGGAAGCCGGGATTGAGCTTTTTGTTCTGGATGACGGGTGGTTTGGCAGAAGAAATGATGATACTACCTCCTTAGGGGATTGGACAGAGAACAGAGAAAAACTAAAGAACGGTCTGAAGGGTCTGGCAGATACAGTGAACGGGCTCGGCCTTGAATTCGGATTATGGGTGGAACCTGAAATGGTGAATGAGGATAGTGAGCTTTACCGCCTTCACCCGGACTGGGCAGTCAGAATACCCGGTAAGGAGCATTCCATCGGCAGAAATCAAATGATACTTGATTTAACCAGGGAAGAAGTCTGTTCCTATCTCATCGAAGAGATGACAAGAGTTTTTGCGAGCGCAAATATTACTTATATCAAATGGGATATGAATCGAATCTTCTCTGATTGCTACAGTGCCGGACTCCTGCCGGAGCAGCAGATGGAATTCGGACACCGCTATATTCTTGGGTTATATCTGGTCCTGAATACTCTGACCAGCCGGTTCCCGGAGATTTTATTCGAGAGCTGTGCCTCCGGCGGTAACCGGTTTGATTTGGGAATGCTGTGCTATATGCCCCAGACCTGGGCCAGTGATAATACGGATGCAATCAGCAGGGCAGCGATCCAGACCGGTTACAGCTACGGATATCCCATGTCAACCATAGCTGCCCATGTATCCTCCTGTCCGAATCATCAGACCCTTCGCACTACCTCGATTGAGACACGTTTTGAGGTGGCAGCCTTCGGGCTTCTGGGATATGAATTGAATCTGACAGAGTTAAATTCGGAGGATAAGCAGGCAGTTGCCCGCCAGATTGCTTTCTATAAAGAACACCGGGAGGCATTGCAGTTTGGCGACTTCTACCGGATTAAGACGGATCAGGACGGAATTTATCAATGGATCGCGGTATCCTCCGATCAGAAGAAGGCATTGGGATTATATCTTCAGAAGGAGGTAATACCGAACTTTGCCTACGGAAGATTTCAGACGAAGGGGCTTGATGACGAGCGGATCTACCGGATGACGAACCGGCAGCGAGTCTTTAATATCAAGGAATTTGGGGATCTGATCAATATGATATCACCGATTCATATCAAGAAGGATTCCCTCGCACACAATCTGATTGCACTTGTAAAGAAAATGCCCGGAGAGAAAGAAGATTGTACTGCCTACGGAGACGTTTTCAATCATTTCGGAGTGAAGCTGAAGCAGGGATTTGCAGGGACCGGTTATGACGAGGAGGTTCGCTTATTTCAGGATTATGCATCCCGTCTGTATCTTTGGGAAGAAACTTTCCCGGAATAAATTGTTCTGCAGACAACGATGGAACCCTACTGAAGGTGTAATAATATGTCGAAATAACAAATAAATAATGGAAAAACTATTTAAAATATTTTTATTTTATGGTATATATACTATATGAATACATCGATCAACAAGCAGCAAAATGAGTATTTCTATGGGATGCCGTCTTGAAAACTTACAGCAGGTTATGAGGTGTACGGATGATAAAACTGATGATATCAGAATTAAGAGGATGGAAGGATGAGCTTCTGAAGCAATATGATGTTTATATTGAGCGTCAGAAAGGAGCCCTTAATAGTAAGACAGACGTGATTTACTGGAAGAACCGGATTTTTTATCTGAATCTTGCGGTGATTCTGATCTTGGGAGCACCCCTAATCCTTTACGGTGCTTATCTGTTTCTACGGGAAGGAAATACGGAATTTGCTGTTTTTGAGGTTGCTTTCTATAGTATCATCATGCTTTTTGAACTTTCCGGGCATTTCTCCTTGAGCGTAAGGAAGCTAAGCTTGATTTTCTTTTTATACTCCATCAGCATCTTTCTCATGTTTACTGCCGGAATCTACAGCGGCGGTCTGCTCAGCTTAATGTTTACACTGGTTCTTTCCAGCTGTATTTTGGATAAGATGCTGAATCGGAACTTTGTCATCTTGAATTTATTAATCTTTACCGCCCTCAGTATTTTACTTCACAGCGGTATTTTGGACGGAACTGCATTGAGCACGTACCAAGGAGTATGGCTGATGAATGTGATCATTGCCCAGGGCTGCGGAATCATTCTTTCGGTCCTGACAACCATGGTTTACGACGGTCTGGGTAGACAAGCCCGGATGATTATGCTGTCACAGGAGACTCTGAGGCAAAGCGAAGAAAAGCTTTCGGTGATGATTCGGAATAATTCGGATGCCATTCTGATTGCAGATGAGAAGGGTATGGTAACCTATCACAGTCCGAATCTGTTTGTAATCCTTCCCTGGACTACAGAGAATATGCTCACTCAGACACTCTTTGAGTGGTTCCATCCTGAGGATAAGAGCTACTTTACCGGCCTTTATCAAAATATTTTAAAGAATGGCGGCAGTTGCAAAAACCTGGAGCTTCGTTATCCTAGAAACGAGGATATGGGCTATGTTGAGATGACGGCAGTCAACCTTATTCAGGATCCCAGTATCAAGGGTATCCTCATCAACTGTCGTGATATTACGGAACGAAGACATCGTGAAGAAGAAATCATGTATCTTTATCAGCATGATCCGCTGACAGGGCTTTATAACCGGGCATCCTTCGAGATTGAATTGAAACGGCTGGATAATAAGCGTTACCTGCCGCTATCCGTCATTGTCGGGGATATTAACGGATTAAAGATGATGAATGATTCTCTGGGACATGCAGAAGGGGATAAGCTGCTTTTGACGATGCGTGATATTCTGATCAACTGCTGCAGAAAAGAGGATATCGTCGCCCGACTCGGAGGCGATGAATTTACCATGCTGCTCCCCAATACGGATAAAGAAGCTGCACTGGCCATCATTCAGCACATCTATCAGACCTGTGAGGAACATAACCGGACGATATCAGGTGAAATCTATCAGATCAGCATCTCTCTGGGAGCTGAGACAAAGACGGATATCAATGAACCAATCAGTAATATTATTAAGATCGCAGAAGATTATATGTACAAGCGTAAGCTTCTGGAAGGCAGAAGCTATCACAGTTCTGTTCTGGCTTCGGTGAAGACGGCATTGTTTGAAAAGAGCTATGAGACGGAGCGGCATGCCCAGAGACTGATTCACTTGACGAGAGCAGTCGGTGTGGCAGTCGGGTTAACCAGACAAC
>JAEZLY010000320.1 GCA_023414985.1 Bacillota bacterium
TCGTCAAGCAAAG
Organism: Bacillota bacterium; assembly: GCA_023414985.1. GTDB lineage: Bacteria > Bacillota > Clostridia > Lachnospirales > Lachnospiraceae > Mobilitalea. The sequence goes on from JAEZLY010000320.1 coordinate 14, forward strand.
AAGTAATTCTTTCTCTTGCTGACAGTTGTGCTGTACTGCTCATTTTCAGCCCTCCATTTTTTCTATTGTTAATTATTAATCAATTCTCTGCCGATTATAATTGTATTATACTTACCCCAAAAAGGCAAGGATAAATTCGATAAATATGGTGTATCATACCATGGAAAAGTATAAAATATTTATAAACAGTGTTTTATTTTCCCAAGGTCAAATCCCTTTCGATATAGAGAAGCAATCAGCTTTTGCTTTTCCTCGTAGGAAAGCGCTTTGGAGTCCGCTGTTTTCTTGGCTATCGCCTTGTTGATCGCCGCCAGCTCGGCATCCTCCTCTTCCTCCCCATAGGTCACTTGAAAGGCTTTCTCCAGAACTTCTCCGGATATTCCCTTCTGTAATAGTTCGTTCTTAATCATCAATCTGCTCTTTTTATTCATCCTGGCTCTGATAAAGGAGGAAGCAAAACGTACATCATCCAGATAGCCGTATTCTTTGACATAAATGATCGCCCGATCAATCAGGACGGCAGGAAACTCTGCCTGGATAAGCTTTCTTCTTAGCTCTTCCTCAGAACGATCAGCAAATTTAAGAATATAGAGTGCCTTATCCAGTACTTTGTGATATAGGGTCTCCTCAAGGATTCGTTCATATTCAGCATCAGTTAAAACATTACCTTCTTTCAGACGATACAGTTCAATCTCCTTCTCCGTCAGAAGAAAAGCAAATTCATCATCGATATAAACTCTGACCTTGAAACCTTCCGTTACATCCAGACGTGTAATTAGCATAGGCTATCCTCTTATCTTTCTAAGATTCTTAAAGGAAGAATAAAGATAGATCATTCTTCTTTGATAATACTTATATCTTCTGCTAAAGCCGGCAATACTGCGTTACGAGTAAGGTTTTCAGTAGATAGCTCATAAGATGCTTCTACAGATAACCAATAAGAAGCTGTCCGTGAGGGAATAGTTCACAGATACCTCAACAGAGTGGCATCATGCTTCAACTATTCTATCAAGGACAGCCTTGTCTTACTAAAAATTATGGTAGTAGTGTCGTAACATTCGGAAAGCCAGTTAAAGCTTTATTCCAGATGCTCGTTGTAATTCTTGGCAGGATGAAGCATATACTTCTCACGTACCTTTTCCTCAAGCTCTTCACAGATACCCGGATTATCAATCAGATATTGCTTTGCATTCTCACGGCCCTGCCCGATCTTTGCATCATTATAAGCAAACCAGGCACCGCTCTTAATCACAATGTTGGACTCAGCAGCCAGATCTAGGATATCACCTTCCTTGGATATGCCCTTACCGAACATGATATCAAACTCTGCTTCCTTAAAAGGAGGTGCAATCTTATTCTTCACAACCTTGATTCGGGTACGGTTACCGACTACATCGCCGCCCTGCTTTAAGGATTCAATTCTTCTGACATCCAGACGGATCGAAGAATAGAACTTTAAGGCACGTCCGCCTGTGGTGGTCTCCGGATTACCGAACATCACACCGACCTTCTCACGAAGCTGGTTGATGAATACTACGATACAGTTGGATTTGCTGATGACGGCAGTCAGCTTTCTGAGTGCCTGGGACATCAGTCTTGCCTGGAGACCAACGTGGGAATCTCCCATCTCGCCGTCGATTTCCGCTTTCGGAACCAATGCTGCAACCGAGTCAACTACTATGATGTCAACCGCACCGGAACGTACCATGGTCTCTGTAATCTCCAGGGCCTGTTCCCCGTTATCCGGCTGAGAAATATATAAATTATCAATATCTACACCGATATTCTTTGCATATACAGGATCAAGCGCATGTTCCGCATCGATAAATCCGGCAATTCCGCCTCTCTTCTGTACTTCGGCAACCATGTGCAGTGCAACGGTGGTCTTACCGCTGGACTCCGGTCCGTAAATCTCCAGAATTCTTCCCTTGGGAACTCCGCCAAGGCCAAGCGCAATATCCAAACTGATCGAACCGGTTGGAACGGTCTCAATATTCATATTGGCATTCGTATCGCCAAGCTTCATGATCGAACCCTTGCCGTATTGCTTTTCAATCTGCGCCAAAGCAGATTCCAATGCTCTTATCTTATCATCCTTTGCCATATCCAATCTCCCTTTTTATGAAGGCCCTCTGCCTCCAAAATACGAACTAATGTTCTTGTATTCATCTTAACTTATTTCCGAAACATTGTCAATACATAATCTGTACCGCCTGACCGGATAAACCAAGCTTATCACATGATCGGGACAGAGGATGACCATTCACGAAAAATATTATTACATTCGTAATAAATTAAAAATGCCAACAATGAATGATACAGATGTAGATGCTGTGCTGACTGTGCGACCGGAATAAGGCCAGGAATACAAGAGTGTGAACAAATACCTTCAGAACTGCAGAATAGAAAGCTATATTCGTATTATAGCAGTGATATGGCTGTTTGTAAATCTCTGATCCTATCGTAATTATCACGAAAATTCCGGCTGTTTTTATGTAAAATGGATGAAAGCTCTTTAGTAAACCTTGCTTGGCTGACAGATCTTCGGATTATATCCGTGTTCGATCAAAGCCTGAACAATCTCCTGCTTATGCTCATGACCAAAGGTCTCCATGGTGATCGTCAGCTCCACAGCGGCATTACGGTTAATGCTGACAAACTGGTTATGATCCAGACGGATGACATTGCCTTGGCATTTAGCGATAATGGATGCGACGTTCACTAATTCTCCCGGTCTGTCGGGTAACAGCACGGAGACTGTGAATACACGTCCTCTTTGAATCAAACCATGCTGTACTATGGAGGATACGGTAATGATATCCATATTACCGCCGCTTAAGATCGCTACGACCTTCTTATCCTTGCAGTTCAGATGCTTTAATGCAGCTACGGTTAGAAGTCCGGAGTTCTCTACTACCATTTTATGATTTTCTACGATATCCAGGAAATTGACGATCAGCTCCTGATCCTCCACAGTGATGATATCGTCCACATAATCCTGAATGTAAGGAAACACGATGTCTCCCGGCGTCTTCACTGCAGTACCGTCCGCAATGGTGTCAACGTGTGGCAGTGTGACAACATGTCCCGCCTTGATGGATTCCTTCATGCAGGCAGCACCGGCAGGCTCCACACCGATGATCTTTACATTGGGATTCAGCATTTTAGCCAGTGTAGCAACACCAGCAAGCAGGCCGCCGCCTCCGATCGGAGCGAGGATAATATCGACAGTCGGAAGGTCCTTAAAGATCTCCATGGCAATCGTCCCCTGACCGGTAGCAACCACCTCATCGTTGAAGGGATGAATAAAGGTATAGCCCTTTTCCTGAGCAAGCTCCAGCGCATACTGACATGCCTCGTCATATACATTACCATACAGAATTACCTCTGCACCATAGCTCTTGGTTCTATTCACCTTAATCAAAGGTGTGGTGGAAGGCATGACAATCACAGCCTTCGCATGATAGAGCTTCGCTGCATAGGCAACTCCCTGTGCATGGTTTCCTGCGGAGGCCGTAATCAGTCCGCGGTCCCGTTCTTCCTTCGTAAGCGTGCTGATCTTATAATAAGCGCCGCGAACCTTATAAGCACCGGTGAATTGCATGTTCTCGGGTTTTAGGTATACCTTGTTGCCTGTCGTGTCTGAAAAGTAATCACTGTATACCAATTCTGTACGCAGAATGACTTTTTTGACCACATCTGTTGCTTCTTCAAACTTATCCAGTGTCATCATTGTATTACCCTCCATCTTCGTGCAAAGCCGCACGAGCATATTTATATATGTAGAGGATTTTACTCATCACCAGCAGCATTCATGAAATCGCATAAATGCTGCTTAAAACAAGTAAAATCCCGCTCTCATATTTTTTTATTCGGTTTTTGAAAATAATGCATTTACAAAGGCATCCGCATCAAACTTCTGCAGATCATCGATCTTCTCACCGATACCGATATATTTTACCGGAATTCCAAGCTCCGACTGGATTGCTATTGCAATACCACCCTTAGCTGTTCCGTCCAGCTTAGTCAATACAATACCGGTAATCTCGGCTACTTCATTGAATTCTTTGGCCTGAGCCAAAGCATTTTGACCTGTCGTTCCGTCCAGAACGACCAGAGTCTCCCGATAAGCATCGGGATATTCCCGTTCAATGACACGGTCTATCTTTTTTAACTCTTCCATCAGATTCTTTTTATTATGGAGCCGCCCTGCTGTGTCGCATAACAGGACATCAACATTTCGAGCCTTGGCTGCGGTTACTGCATCATAAATCACTGCAGCAGGATCCGAGCCCTCCTTCTGAGCGATGATATCAACTCCGGCTCTGTGAGCCCATTCGGTCAGCTGTTCAATCGCAGCCGCACGGAAGGTATCAGCCGCAGCAACCATGACCTTCTTACCCTGATCCTTCAGCTGTCCTGCCAGCTTTCCAACCGAAGTGGTCTTGCCGACTCCGTTGACGCCGATTAAAAGTACTACTGATTTACGGTTTTCAAATTCGTAAGCGGTATCACCGAGGCGCATCTGCTCCTGCATACTGCTGATCAGAAGCTCGCGACACTGAGAAGGTTCCTTGATCTTATTCTCCTTTACCTTCTGTCTGAGATCCTCAATGATCGCTGTGGTGGTATTGATTCCGAGATCGGCCATAATCAGGATCTCTTCCAGCTCTTCGTAAAAATCATCGTCAATACTGGAAAAACCGCTGAAAATATTATCAATTCCATGCGCAATATTGTTTCTGGTCTTTGTTAAGCCTTGTACTAATTTACTAAAAAAACCTTGTTTATTCTCTCCCATATAACTCTCCATTCTGCTAAACTGTGGCTTAAAAAGGTAAAAAACTGCCTTATGAAGCTGCAATTTATATTATAAATTCAGAAGGCTTTGCTATGCTAAATCATTAAAGCTAATCATAGCATTTCCTTTCGATTGGGGCAAGTATAATTTGAAAATTAAATTCTTCCGTTTGACAAGAACAGATAAAATATATCCTGCAGCGAATATGTTACTTATCCAGCTGTCCTTCGATCAGGCTGACGGAAACTAATGCGGAAACGCCTTTTTCCTGCATTGTGATACCATACAGGATATCTGCTGCGGCCATCGTTCCTCTTCTGTGTGTAATAATGATGAACTGGGTATCCTTGGTCAGTTTATGGAGATACTTTGCAAAGCGTCCGACATTGGAATCATCGAGCGCTGCTTCAATCTCATCCAGAAGACAGAAGGGTGACGGCTTTAGATTCTGAATTGCAAATAGTAATGAAATTGCAGTCAGTGCCTTCTCCCCACCGGACAGCTGCATCATGTTCTGCAACTTCTTACCAGGGGGCTGTGCATTGATTCTGATACCTGCCTCCAGGATGTCCTCGCTTTCTGTCAGCTCCAGATCTGCCTGACCTCCGCCGAAAAGTTCTTTGAATACGAGGTTGAATTCTTCATTAATCGCTTTGAATTTCTCTTCGAATTGAATACGCATCTCAGTATCCAGCTCGTTAATAATCTGCAACAGAGCTTCCTCAGCTTTGATCAGATCCTCACGCTGGGTGCTTAAAAATTCGTAACGTTCGGACAGATTGCGGTAATCCTCGATGGCATTGACATTGACATCACCGAGCTCTTTGATCTTCGACTTAATCTCAGCAATCAGCTTCTTGGCCTGCGTCAGGCTGATCTCTTCATCAATCGGAAGTTCGGACGCAGTTGTATAGGTAAGCTCGTATTCTTCCCACATATATGCGGTCAAAAGATCGGTTTGTTCCAGAATCTTATCTCTTTGCCCGTTCAGACGGAAGCATTCCTTATCCAGCTCTGTCATTCGGGTAGACAGCTCTTCCCGCTTTGCGAAGAAATTCTTATGGATACTGGTGATGTGCTCCCGTTCCGCAGATTTTTGTCGGATTTGCTCTTCCAATTCACTGATCTGTGTCTCTAAAGTCGCAATCAGCTTTTGAGTCTCACTGATAATTGCCTGTTTCTCTTCAATTACCTGAGAGGTCTTTTGAATATCAGCCTTCAGGGAGGACTCTTCTTCATAGAGCTTTTCAATATCCCGTTTGATACGTCTGATATTTTCAAGGATATACTGGCTGCTCTGCTCGAGGGAGGATAACTCCAGCCTATGAGCAGATACCTTTTCATTGGCAGCCTGCTCCTTCGTACGTTCCTCTTCCAGAAGTCTGTTCAACTGCTCAATCTGAGTTTCCTTCTCTTTATTTAACTGTGTATTTTGATTTAGGGATTCAGAAAGCTTTGACAGATTATCCTTGAGATCCTTGGCCTGCAGCTCTATCTCCTGAAGCTCTCTGGTATATTCCTGGAAGACAGCCTCTGCCTCTGACTTCTTCGTCATCTCACGGTCGAGACTCAGCTTTGCGGTGTTCTGCTCAAGGAACTTTTCCTGCAGAGAGGTTTTTAAATCTTCTAATTCCTGGCGCAGCTTTGCCCTTAATTCCCTTGCTTCCTCTCTCTTGCTTAACAGCTCCTTGATCTGCTGATCGAGAGCAGCGACCTGCTGTTCCATTTCTTCGATTTCACGGCGTCGTCCGAGCAGATTGCTGGCATTCTTGTACGCACCTCCGGAAATAGAACCGCCCGGAGTCAGTAGCTCTCCCTCCAGAGTGACGATACGAAGTGTGTAATTATATTTTTTTGCAAGAACTGTTGCATGGTCAATCTCATCTACGACTATGATTCTTCCAAGAAGATAATCGATTAATGCATTAAATTTTTTGTCAGCTTCAACAAGACCGGAAGCAATGCCAAGAACCCCGGGTTCTTTCAGGACCTTATCATTGTTCATTCCGTTTCCGGAGGACATATTGGTTAACGGCAGGAAGGTTGCACGTCCGAATTTATTCTGCTTTAAATAAGCAATCAGGCTCTTTGCCGTTCCTTCGTCATCTGTTACGATATTCTGGATTGATCCGCCGAGTGCAGTCTCTATCGCGGTCTCATAAGTCTTTTCCACTTTGATGATATCGGCTACTACACCAATGATACCCGGCATCTGAGGTTTTCTCTCCATGACCTTCTTGATGCTGTTACCGTAGCCTTCATAACGTTCTGTCAGATTCATCAGAGATTCCAATCTTGACTTCTCACCCAGGTATGCAGCCTGCAGCTCGTTATGCTTCGTATTGCAGACATCAATCGCAGTCTGCGTATCATTGATACGCTGCTCCAGCTGATTGCTTTCCTGCGTCTTCAGGGTAATTACTTCGTTGACAGCCTTTAATGTATCGTGACAGGCTTTGATTGCTTCTTCATAAAGGCATTCTTCACTTTTATTCTTTAGAATTCTCTGATTTAAATCTGCTTTCCGAAGGGTATTCTGTTCCAGCATCGTCTCATAACGCTGCATATTACTCTTGATACCGGAATTGATATTCAGATGTTCAAAGATTCCGTTATTACATTCTTCAATTTCCTTCGTGAAACGGGAGATATTCTCTTTAATCCGATTCAGTTCCTCCAGCGCAGCAGAGAGGACATCGTCCATAGTGGAGATTTTATCGTCAATTCCTGCCTTTTCTTCAAGATATCCGCTCTCTTCGGACTTCTTGAGCTCGATTTCCCTCGTATTACCGGCAATCCGTCCCTCAATATAGACATCATTCTGCTGAAGAGAGTTGATTTGTTCCAAAAGGACCTTAATTTCACCCTCGGCCTTTTCTCTGCCAAGTTTTAACTCATTATATGTATTCTTATCTTCTTCAATGACAAGATCGCATTCCTCCAGCTGTTGTTCAAGACGGACATATTCCTCCTTGGTGTTCTCGTATTCCAGCTTGGTCTGTTCAAAATCTGTCGTAGCGATTGTCAGTTTTTCTTCCAGCTGTTCCTTGGAGGTACGAAGCTTATCAAATTCCTTTAAGAATTGGTTTACTTCAAGGCTCTTTAATTCTTCCTTTAATTTCAGATAGATCTTAGCCACTCCGGACTGCTTTTCCAGAGGAGACAGCTGCTTTTCGATTTCTTTTATGATATCCGTGATACGCGACAGATTTAACCGCTCTTCTTCCAGATTCTTCTCAGCGGCATTCTTTCTGCGCTTAAACTTTACGATACCAGCAGCTTCATCGAACAGCTCTCGCCGATCTTCCGGCTTACCGCTCAGAATCTTATCAATCTGACCCTGACCGATGATGGAGTAGCCCTCCTTACCGATACCGGTATCCATGAATAATTCGTTGACATCCTTTAATCGGCAGGGGGAACCGTTGATTAGATACTCGCTTTCTCCGGAGCGATATACTCTTCTCGCAACAGTGACCTCTTCATATTCGATTGGCAGCTTATGATCCGAGTTATCCAGAGTGATAGCCACAAAGGCATAACCCAGAGGTTTTCTGGTCTGTGTTCCGGAGAAAATGACATCCTCCATCTTGGCACCACGCAGCTGCTTGGCACTCTGCTCACCGAGTACCCAACGTACCGCATCTGCAACATTACTCTTACCGCTGCCGTTCGGTCCGACAATACCGGTGATACCGTCATGAAATTCCAGCACGATTTTATTGGCAAAGGATTTAAAGCCATGAACCTCAATACTTTTTAAATACATTCAATGTCTCCCATCTTCCATGTGTCTTAAATAAATATCAATGCATATCTGCATCCACTCTGTAGCATGACTTTCGAGCAGAGTGAAAGAGCCAATTATCCTTGATTTATTTTTCCTTCAGCTTCTGGATAGCCTGATATGCGGCCTCCTGTTCCGCTGCTTTTTTGGTACGGCCTGTCCCCTTACCGATCTCATCATTACCAATGCATACCGCTATCGTAAAAGTCTTATTATGATCCGGACCCTCCTCCGAGATCAGCTTATAACGAAGCTTCTGCTTGTTGTCCTCATTCTGGATGATTTCCTGTAAGATAGTCTTGCTATCGAAAAAGAGATCTTTATTCTTTACATCTGCCAGAATAAAATTCTGAATAAACTCTTTTGCATTAGTAAAACCACCGTCAAGATAGATAGCTCCGATCACTGCTTCCAGCGCATCGGAAAGGATTGAATCCCGTTCCCTGCCTCCGGAGATATCTTCGCCCTTGCCGAGGAAAAGATATTGCCCGATCTTTAAGTCCCTCGCACAGGCGGAAAGGGTCTGTTCACACACGATGCTGGCACGAAGCTTCGTTAAGTCCCCTTCGGATAAATCCTTGTATTCCTTATATACATGCTCACTGGTTACCAGCTCAAGTACCGCATCTCCGAGAAATTCAAGGCGTTCGTTGCTCTTTTCCTTGCTCATTCGCATTTCATTGGCGTATGAGCTGTGCGATAAAGCATGAAAAAGAACTGAGACATCGTCAAAATGATATTTGATCTTATTCTCCAACGCCAGCAGTGCCGCATCCGGCTTTTTTCGTATTTTGATTGCCACTTCAACACCCCCTAAATATAGTATCCCGATTCTTTCCCATCCTATATGAAAAGCCCATAGATAAGGCTGACCTTATTTATTGGGCTTTTCACGTTAACACTAATAATGAAGCTTAGCGGTATTAATTCAAAGCGTTTTTTATCTGTTCAATCGCATCAGCTACAGTTACGATATTCTCTGCATCCTCATTTGCGATTTCAATATCGAATTCTTCTTCAATTCCCATGATAATCTGGAATACATCCAGTGAATCTGCTCCAAGGTCATCTACGAAGGTGGTTTCCATCGTAATCTCGTCTTCGTCAACATTCAATACTTCGCTGATAATTTTCTGTAACTTTTCAAATTCCATAATCATTCACCCTTCTTTTCTGAATTATTCATTTTTACTTAGATTATTCTTAATTTTATCATTAATATTCTGCTTGGTAAAGGTTACGCACTGAAGGATGGAATTATGCACTTCTGTGCTCTTTGCATTACCGTGTGTTTTCACAACCAGTCCATTCAGACCCAAAAGCGGTGCGCCTCCATATTTGGTGGCATCGAAGTCCTTCAAAGTCTCTTTTAATGCAGGCTTGCATAAGAGCGCTCCGATTTTACTTTTGGTAGTGCTCATGAGACCGGTTTTGATCTTCTTCACCAATGCGGTTCCGAGTCCTTCGTAAAGCTTAAGGATTACATTGCCGACAAATGCTTCACATACGATAACATCTGCAGCGCCGTTCGGTATCTCCCGTGCTTCAATACTTCCGATAAAATTGATATCACTGCAGCTTTTTAAGAGAGGGAAGGTTTCTTTTACCAAAAGATTGCCCTTTTCCTCTTCGGCACCGATATTTACGATCGCTACCCTGGGATTCTTAATCCCCAGAACATTTTCCATATAGATGGAACCCATTTTTGCAAATTGAACCAGATGAGAAGACCTGGCATCTACATTGGCTCCGCAGTCGATTAATAATGAAACCCCATTCATGGTTGGAAGCAAAGGAGCCAGCGGAGGACGTTCCACACCCGCAATTCTTCCGACAATCAGCTGACCACCGGCCAGGACTGCTCCGGTACTTCCGGCTGAAACAAAAGCATCCGCTTCTTTATTCTTAACCATGTTTAAAGCAACAACAATGGAGGATTCCTTCTTTCGGCGGATCGCCATGACAGGTGCTTCACAATTCGTGATGATTTCCGGAGCATGTACAACTTGGATGCGCTCCTTATCAAATTCGTATGTGCTAAGCTCCTTTTGAATGACCTCCTGGTCACCGGTCAATACAACCTTGATATCCGATTTGTCCTTGACTGCGAGCACTGCTCCTTTTATGATTTCACCGGGGGCATTGTCACCGCCCATTGCGTCAACAGCAACCGTAATCATATTCTGCATAGTAGTCTCCGTTCCGCCGTTTTTAAAACGACTTAACACAGCCGAAATAACAAAATGGTGTGTTTTTTATGTTATCATCTTACTATACGTAGTATTACTATGTAATTGTAAGCTAATCTATAGAACAATATACTCGATATTATTCTAAAAATCAACCACATTTTTCGAAAATAACAAAGCAGTATCGAACCTGAGAAAAGCCAAGAAACCTAGCTTTGTCTCGAATAACAATCCATAGCGGTATCGGGCATTACGAAGCACTTATCTCTATAGGTTAGTCATAGGACAAATTACCTGTCATAGAAACGGGCTGTTGCAAGATAATGCCTTTGCAACAGCCCTGAATGATTACGCTTTTTTATAAAAGAATGATTTGAAATTACTAAAACCAATCTGCTGTGCCTGAATAATCTGCTCTGTACTTCCCACGAACAACAGCCCGTCCTTCTTCAAGGCCTTATGGAAGTCGGCATAGATCTGGTTCTTCGCCTCATCCGTAAAGTAAATCAGTACGTTCCTGCATACAATCAGATCACAGTTCGCCGGATATGCTTCTCGAAGCAGGTCATGCTGTTTAAATTCCACACAGGCTTTGATCTGATCGGAGATCTGATAAGTCTTATCGGTCACCAGAGTGAAATACTTGCTCAGGAATTCCTCCGGTACCCCTTTTAAGCTCTTGACATGATACAGACCCAACTGAGCCTTTGCCATGACCTGTTTATCGATATCCGTAGCAATAATCTTAATCTTATTAAGCGGTAAGAACTTGGATAAAAGCATTACCAGGGAATATGGTTCATCACCTGTTGAACATGCTGCACTCCAAATCTTTAAATCCCTTCCGAAATGCTCCATCAGATAAGGAAATACTTCCTTTTCCAATAAGGCCCATTGCTCAGGATTACGGAAAAACTCCGACACATTGATGGTAATATAATTGATGAATTCATCAAAGGTTGCCTTATCTGTCTTCAGCTTTATGACATAATCAGCAAAGGACTCAATCCCGTGTTTGGTTATCAAGGCTTCGATACGCCTTCTCATCTGACGCTCCTTGTAGGAGTTCAGATCAATCTTTGTCATATCATAAATGGATTGTTTAAAGGTTTCATAACTACCCAGCAAGACAAATCTCCTTTATCATCGGTGGTGGACAGATTATTCTTCAGTTGCTTCTACAGATGCTTCTGCTGTGGGCTCGGGAGCTTCCAGAGCCTTTACGCTTAAGCTGATCTTCTTATCCTCTTTGTTGAATTCTACTACCTTAGCGGTGATTTCCTGACCAATCTTTAAAGCATCAGCAGGCTTCTCAACATGCTCTCTGGAAATCTGGGAAACATGTAATAATGCATCGATACCGGGCTCTAACTCGATGAAAGCACCGAAATCTGTCATACGTGCAACTGTACCTTCTACGACATTACCAACTGCATATTTGGTCTCGGCATTGATCCAGGGATTAGCACCTTCGAACTTTAAGCTTAAAGCAATCTTCTCGCCCTGAATATCCTTTACAAAAGCCTTTACGGTATCGCCAACCTTGAATACCTTCTTCGGATTCTCGACTCTACCCCAGCTCATTTCAGAGATATGAAGCAGACCGTCAGCGCCGCCTAAGTCGATGAATGCACCGAAATCGGTAATATTCTTAACGGTACCTTCTACTGTATCGCCAACCTTGATCTTCTCAAATAAATCCTTCTTTAAGGTTTCCTTCTTAGCAACGATCAGCTGCTTGCGGTCTCCGATAATTCTTCTCTTCTTAGGATTGAATTCGGTAATAACGAAATCAATCTTTTCTCCTGCATACTTTGCAAGATCCTTCTCGTAGCTGTCGGAAATCAGACTTGCAGGAATAAATACTCTTGCTTCGTCGATGATAACGCTTAAGCCACCATTCAGTACAGCTGCAACCTTTGCGGAAAGAACCTCATGATTCTCGAAAGCTTCTTCGAGTCTCTTATTGCCCTTTTCTGCAGCAAGTCTCTTATAGGTCAGTGCAACCTGTCCTTCACCGTCATTTACCTTAAGAATCTTAGCCTGCATTACATCGCCGACATTGACAACGGTTCTTAAATCAAGATTAGGTGTATTGGTATATTCGTTTCTTGTAATGATACCTTCCGACTTGTAGCCTATATTTAAGATGATCTCAT
>JAEZLY010000016.1 GCA_023414985.1 Bacillota bacterium
ATTGCTGAGATTGAGAATGAAGAAGAAATGATGGATATGCAGGAGGAACTGACGGACCGCTTCGGTGATATGCCAAGTGCCGTAAATAACCTTCTGAATATAGCACTGATTAAATCCATCTGCCATAGATACTATATTACCGGGCTGGTTCATAAGGAGAATGAGGTTAAACTGATGATGTATCCCAAGGCGAAGCTTGCGGTGGAAAAGATACCTGAGTTGCTGACTAAGTACCAGAATAGTTTAAAGCTGATCCCTCAGGCAACACCGTATTTTGTCTACAGGCTCCCGAACAATCAGAAGGGAAAGACGGATACCATCACAACCTTTGAACTGCTGCATAAGCTGCTGGCGGATTTTAAGATATTAATACAGTCCTGATGAAATTCAGAACAGGAAAGGGGAACAAGGGATGAGGACAAGTCGAAAATTATTCATCGCGCTGATTGCGCTGTTTATGCTGACCATGCTTTCTGCCTGCAGAGGCGGCGAAAATCGAAATGAATTAACGAATTATATAGGGAAATCAGTATCTACCTTTGAAAAAAGGTCAGGAGTGAAGCTGACGGAGCAGGGAACAGGAGTCTATGGAGCGGAGAATGTTGTACAGGTTATGGCTCCGGATAAAAAGGTGAATGCAATCACATTGCTGAGTGGCGCCGGAGAGTATAAGGTGCTCGGGGTTACAATCGGCATGAATAAGACCGAGGTGGACACACTCCTGGCAGATTCCTTCGGAGGAGAGATCGCAAAGACAATCGATACCGATAAGAAGGCGGTTACCTATACCTATCTGAATAATAACAAGGAGCTGTATATTTCCTATGATGAGGCTAAGAATACAGTAACAGAGCTTTCCTATTATGTGGTGGAGCTGGTGGATCCCGCAAATGAGGATACGAAGGAACAGACCAATTCCGGTCAGCTGATGGCAATGATCGGAGATACCAAGGTTTATTATAATGAAGCTATGGTTTATTTAAAATCCGCTCAGGAAAATTATGAGACGGATTACGGTAAGAATATCTGGGATGCCGATATTCTTGGAAATGGAGTATCCTTCGGAAAGATGATTAAGGATGAGGTAATCAATCAGATTACGGAAATCAAGATCATCTGCGCGGAAGCAGAGAAGCAGGGAATTACATTGTCAGAGGAAGAGCTGGCGGATGCGGATGCTTATGCAAAAGAGCATTTTGAAGGATTGGCACCGGAGGATATCAGCAGATATCTGATCACTGAGGAGCTGCTACGAAAGATTTATGCAGATAACCTGTTGGCAGAAAAGGCCTTTGAGACGCTGACAATTAATGTGGATACGAATGTTCCGGATATGGATGCAAAGCAGATCACCGTACAGCAACTGCTGATTTACAGCTGTGATTTCGATGCGGAGGGAAAGAAGATTGAACTGTCTGCAGAGGATAAGGCCACAGCTTATGAGAAGGTAAGAAACTTACTGGATCAAGCGAAAACAACGGATGATTTCTACGCACTTGCCGAAGCTAACTCGGAGTCGGATACGATAGAATATACTTTTGGAAGAGGTCAGGGTCCAAAGGAATTCAGTCCCGCTTTTGAACAAGCAGCATTTACCTTAAAGACGGGTCAGGTAAGCGATATCATCACCACGGATTACGGCTGGCATATACTTTACTGTAAATCGGACAACAATGAGGATGCTACCATCCAGAGGAAGGAAGAAATCATCGACCAGCGCCGCAGCGAGCTGTTCGCAAAGCTATACAGCGATTGGACTGAGAATTATGATGTGGTGGTCAACAGCGAAGCCTGGGATGCCATCACCTACGGTGAATAGAATCTATCATCCCTGCATGTCGGGTAAGTAACAGCTTCCCGCATGCAGGGATTTTTTGCGTTTAAAAAGCGATGATATCCTTGCTTCTGAGGAAAACTAAGATATATTTACCGATTGTTTCGACAAAATATCTGTATTAAAATGAAAATTATAACAGAGTTATCGTAAAAAAATTTTTAATTAGAGTACGGCATGCAATAAAACGTTCTGTCGGAACGTTATCTTACTGTAAGGAGGAGCGCCTGATGTTACTTTTCTGTGCTATGACAGATTCGCAAAGCCAGTCTGCCGGCCATCGAAAGAAGTTAATCATTGACGAGACGATTTTTGCCAGAATAGCAGAAAATGATGTAGCTGCCTTCGAAGAGTTTTTCCGCCTGACGGAGCGCAGTGTGTATGCTTATGCGCTTTCCATCCTGCGTAACAATGACGACGCAATGGATGTGGTGCAGGATACTTACTTAAAAATCCGCGGTGCAGCGCATTTGTACCGACCGATGGGGAAACCTATGGCGTGGGTATTTACGATCGTCCGAAACCTGTCCATGAGTAAGCTGCGAACCAAAGCACAGACAGATAATTTGGAGGAGGGAGAATTGGAGAATAATCTTTCTTTTTCTTATGTCACAGACAGCGATGACAGGTTAATTCTGCAATCTGCCCTAAAGATTCTAAGTGAAGAGGAGAGAAAGATCATCCTGTTGCATGCGATTTCAGGCTTTACCCATCTGGAGATCTCCCGGGATATCGGATTTCCACTCTCAACAGTACTATCCAAATATCATCGCGGCTTAAAAAAATTAAAGAAATATCTTACGGAAAGCGAGGTGCCGAAATGAATCACAAGAACATAGAAAAGGCCATAAGCAGAGCTATAATTCAGGCACCTGCACCGGACTTTGAGACGATAGTTAATCTGCCTTACCGCAGGATGGAGGAGCATGATTTCATCACCAGGCAGGAGGAAAAACAGGTGGTACGCCCTGTCAGTAGGTATGTGGCAACGTTTTCCTTGTGCTTCGTACTGCTGCTGTTCATGGCAGGTGGTTGGGCATATCAGTACAGAATGCCGAGCAGCCGAATCTCCCTGGATGTCAATCCGAGTATCGAAATCGTGACAAACAGACAGGAGCAGGTACTGAAGGTAAATGCATTGAATAAGGATGCAAGGAGAGTCCTCGAGGATCAAAATTACAGGCTGGAAGAGCTGGATACAGCGGTAGCCTCCATTGTTACCGAGGTTATTCATAAGGGATATCTCAATACAGGCAGAAATGTAATTATGGTCTCAGTAGAAGACAGGAATCAGGAGAAGGCCAAGGAGCTGGCTGCTTCCCTAAACCAGGTGATTAAGAAGAGTGTCTCTGCAAGTGAAATCAAGCCGAAGATACTCAGTCAGACACTGAAAAAGGATAAAGCAGCCTCCAAGGAAGCCAAAAAACTGGAGGTATCTGTCGGTAAGCTGAAGCTGCTTCAAAAGATAGAGACAGCCAATGAGTCCTTAACGGTTGAGAGTCTTGCCCATAAATCGATGACAGAGCTGCTCAGTATCGCAGAGGAAAACAAAGTTGATTTAAAGGATACGATACAGATGGAAGAAGCCTCCGATGATAACCCGACGATCACACCTGCTCAGGAAGATCAGGATAGTAAGGAGGATGCTTCCGACGGGGAGGAGAATATCAAAAAAGACAATGACCGGAAGGATCAGGAGAATACCTTGAAGGAAGACCGACAGGGGGATGACGAGAATCAAGATGGTAACAAGAACAAGATAAAGAATAAAGACAAAGAGAAAGACAGGGAAAAAGACCGGGATTCGGGTAAGAAAGTAAAAAAAGATAAGGCTGTAAAGAAGAATCAAGATAAAAACAAAGAAAATAATGGCAAGAACAAAGGTAAGGATAAGGGAAACAAAGAGATCAAGCATGGTAAGGATAACAAGTCCGATCAGGGAAAGAGTGATGAAAAGACAGAGGAAAGCGCTTCGGACCTTGCGTCAAAGGATTCTGATTCCGATAGCGGATTCACGGATCAAGTTATTTCTGAACCCGAGGAAGAGCAAGAAAACCAGGATTTCGAGCCGACAGAGAATAAGGACGAGGATAACTCGGATTCTCAGATTGATTCCCGGGCAGGAGATAATTTCCCTGAGAAGGATGATGAAAACTCCGGAGAGAATGAGGATCAGAACTAAATAAATTTTTTTTATATCGTATGCAATAAAACCGAAGCCACCTGCGTTATCTGTATAGAAGCGGTCATAAACAATCCAAAACAGAAAGGTAAGGAGTATATCGGTATGATAAAAATGAAAGAGAAAAGAATGATATTCCTCCTGGCAGGCATGCTCCTGGCGATAGGAATTTTGGGTGCTATGGCATGGAGATATTATTTCTCGCCCAGCAGCACATTTACCTTGGATGTAAATCCGAGTATTGAGCTTCAGACGGACCGCTTGAATCAGGTGGTTGCCGTTAATCCGGTCAATGAGGATGCAAGACAGCTTCTGGCAGGTTATGAGCTGAAGGATAACAATCTTGAAGCGGTAATCAAAAGCATTGTGGACAGGATGATATTAAACGGATATCTTACACAGGACAAGGACAATGAGATACTGCTGACAACGGAAGAGGGAAGTTCGGTTCCGTTGCTCTCAGAAAGTATTCATCAAATCATCAATACATATCTTGATGAACGGCAGATTGCAGCGAACACCATTCTTCAGACGGTGAATGCTACAGCGCAGGAACTTCAGACAGCCAGTGAATATAATCTCTCAGTTGGTAAGCTAAGACTGATTGAAGAGCTTATGAGTAACGACAGTTCCTTAACAATTGGTGCACTGTCCGGCATGAGAATCAGTGATTTACTTGCCCTAAAGGATGGAAAGGACAGCAATACACAGGAAGCTTTGGCAGCCGACGCTATCACTGCGAGCCCTACGATAGCAGTATCGGAGGATACGACAGAAGCGGATGATCAGGATCTTGAGGATGCCGATGAAGCGGATGATCAGGATCATGAGGACAGCAATATCGAAGATAGTGACGAGAAAGATGCCGGAACGAAGAGCGAGAAGAAGGTTGTCAGAAGCTATTCCAGCCACAAGAGCAGCAAAGAAGATGCCTCTGAGATCGAGAATAAAAATGAAAATGATTCAGATGCAGAGAACGAAGATTATGATCTGGAGGAAAACGATCAGGAGGATGGCAGCAGGGAAGACGGTCAAAGTGTAAGGAAGGAAAGCGGAGACGAAGACCAGAACGACAATGAAGATCAGGACGACAACGAGAGCCGTTATGAGAAGGAAGATGACGGCGAGGATGGTGGCAGACATGCCATTTATTCAGGAGAAGACAATGAGGATAACGGAGCTTCCGTTGAATCCGATGACCAGGGTGAGAATGAAGATTAATTAAACACCTTATATGGGCATCGGATGAAAAAGAAGTTTAACTATCATAAAGAAAAGGATTAGGAGGTAATTATTATGAAGAAGATTATTTTAAAGGGATTAGCATGTATGCTTGCAATTGCTATGATGACACCCATGGTATTCCAATATACTGCGCCCGCTGTGGCTGAGGCTGCAAAAAAAGAGAAGCGAACAGAAACAAGAGAAGAGAAGCGGTTTAAAACTGAGGAAGAGAATTATAAGGCCGTAAAAAAGCATGTCAAGGTAATCAAAAAAGGGAAAAAAGTACAGAAGGCTTCTTTCGCAGTAAGCAAGAAGACTTTGAATGGAATTGGCTTGACCTATCAAATTGAGGTAAAGAATCTTTCAGCTACAACAGCCCGTACCTGGTATTCCACCAATGATAAGGTTGCTACAGTTGACAATAACGGTCTGGTAACAAGTGTTAATTATGGAACAGCAGTAATTAAATGTGTCGTAAGTGATAAGAAAAAAGGAAAAAGTGTATTATCCTGTGTCATCAAGGTCAGAGGTAATCAACAGGAAGCTGCTGTTACCATTACTAATAAGCTGCTAAAGGATGATATGCAGTATATGACAATAGGTTCTATCTACGATTTCAATGCAGTAATCAAGCCTGAGGGAACAGCAGGATCAATTTCCTGGTCCGTCAACGATCCTTCTGTAGCATCTGTAAATGCCGACGGTGTAGTAACCGCATTGAAGGAAGGCTTAACGGTATTAACCGCTACTGCTACCAGCAGTTCTGCAATTGTTACCAGTGGTTCAGCCATTGCATTACCCACTGTAAAAAGCGATAAGGTTGTTATCAAGGTAGTATCCGGAGCAGCAATCGAAGCTGCAAGCGTTCAGAATGTGGCTTTAGTCAATGACAAGACCCTGGCAATAAAATTCAGTACTCCCATGAAAGCGGATACATTATTTAATTCTATAACCTCTGTCTTGGCTAATACTGTTACCATTATTCCGGCTGCCAATACCTCCGGTATCACCGCAGTAAATCCCGGTGAACTGAAAGGTGTTTTGACCGATGACGGAAAGACACTGATTGTTACCGCAGCAAATTATTTCTATGGATATTATGATGTTAAGATCAACAATCAGGCCACCGCAGTCTCAGGCGCTGCATTACAGGATTACCAGAAGCGCGCATTACTGATTTATCTTCAGTAAGGCAGCATAACAGAAATAAATACTTAATTATATGGTAGAAAAGAGGCCCTTAAAGAGGCCTCTTTTCTTCTATAGCAATTATCTAGATAGTTCCGGTTATTAAATGTTAAGCAAGAATACTTCCGAGTCAGGATTTATTTTTCCTGAATTCCTGCGGAGTCTTCCCGGTCAGGCTTTTGAACTGTCTGGAGAAGTAAGAGATATTGGGGAAACCGCTGATCAGGGCAATATCTCTGATGCTCTTCTGGCTCATTAATAATAATTCCTTCGCTTTCTTGATGCGCTCGTTTAAAATGAAGGTAGTAAGGGATTCTCCCGTCCTTTCACTGAATACATGGGATAAGTAATCTGGACTCAGAAACACAAGAGCTGCCAGCTTTTTTCTGTTTAGATCATCCTCCAGATGCTCCCGTATATATTTTTTGATCAGTTCAATGGAGGAATCCGACTGATTTATAGCCAGCAGGCAATCGTCAAACACGTCGATCACATGGACAATCCAGGTCTTCATGGCTTCTACGGAATTGCAGGCCTGATCGAATATTTGCTCCGAGGTGCTGTTATCAAATAATCTGTGTGCAGACTCACCGTTTTTCTCCAGAATGGAATAAATAATCTGAATGAAGTCATGATTGAAGCGAACCAGATCGCTTCGTTGGGCCTTATCAGATTTTTTCAGTTCCGATAGGAAACGCAGGGCCTGCTCTTTGACTTCTGCCTTCTTGTGCTGCATCAGAAGATTGGACCATTCATTCAGAAAAGAGCTGTTAATATAGTGCTTTTCGGAGGCAGGCAAGGTGATGTCGATTACCCTGCATTCCTCATGGATATTATTATACGCAAAATCATGCAGGCGTTTGAAGGAACTACCTGCTTCCTGTAGAGCTGCGGCATTGTCTATATATAATTGGAACAGTCCGGGCAGGGATTTGGTAAGACCTCGCAGGAGCTGACTGCAGAGTTTGATATATCTGGAACGATCTAAGTCTCGCTCTCTCCGAATAATGACGAGATACTGCTTTTCATTAATTCTAGCCAGATAGGGAGTAAGATTGGAACTCTCCAATACTTCGCTGATTACATTTTTGATTGCATATTCATATAAATTAATTTCCCAGCGTTCTTCCTCGTTCTTGATATAAGCCTGCAGCAGAGTGACATAAAAGCTTTGGGATAGTAATGTCAGAGGTAAATGATTCTGTTTCAGCTCCTTGGAGATCTGGTCCTCCTCCGGGGGGATGATCTGCATACATAGATCTGTCCAGAACTGCTCCTCCAATTTCTTTTTGCTGTTTTCCCAGTACTTGGACTTCTCCCGATAGGATTCCTCCGCCTCCATCTGCCTTATCTTATCGATAGCTGTCATCATGCACTCCTGCAGCTGTTGATGATCGATGGGCTTTAATAAGTAATCGATACTTTGCAATTTTATTGCATTGCTTGCGTAATTAAAATTGGCGAAGGAGGTCAGAAAAATGGTCACAGTCGAATAACCGCTGCTGCGAACCCATTTTAATAAGTCCAAGCCGCTGCCCTTGGGCATTTCTATATCACTGATCATGATATCGATCTTATAATTCTGATAAATCTCCTGTGCCTGCTGCATACTGTAAGCACAGTAAATCTGTTCGAAGCCCAATTGCAGGCTGTCAATCGTGTTACGTAACGCTTCAATGCTGTAATACTCATCGTCTACCAATAATAAATTCAAAATCCTTCCTCCTTAATAAAAAACGGGATAAAAGGCAGCTCAATATCAATCTGAGCGCCTGCTTCCGGCCGGTTGGAAAAATGAAAAGAGCAGTTATCCTGACCGAAGCTCAAGGATGCCCGTTGCAAGACGTTACTGATTCCGATGTGCTTGGATTCTTCCTCCTTCAAATACTGATCGAGATCCTGAAGTCTTTTTAATATTTCATTGCTGAAGCCGCATCCGGTATCCCAGATGGATACTGCGATAAACATGCCGTTTTCCTTTTTCACTATGGAGGAACTGATGTGAATCGTGATTTCTTTTCCGGCGACGACTTCATACTTAATTGTATTCTCAATGAAGCTTTGAATCAGTAACGGGATTACTGTTGCGTGCAGGGTTTCGGGCATTAAGTCTATGACCAGGTCAATGCTGTTCGGGTAACGGATCTGGGACAGTTCGATATAATTCTCCACATGCATGATTTCCTGCTTCAAGGATACGGTCTTACCGGAAGAAAGGGTATAACGCAGATACTGGCTCAAATCCTTGAGCATCGTTCTCATCAGATCGATACGGTTGAGCTCTGCCAGCTGATAAACCATACTTAAGCAGTTGATTAAGAAATGCGGGGTGATCTGCAGCTTTAAGTACTGGGTATGAATCTGCTGCCTTGACAGCTTCTCCTCATAAACATCGATTTTCAGGGTTTTTATCTCGCTTACCATCTCATTGAAGGCATCATTCACCTCTTCAAATTCGACACATACTCCGTCTGCTTCGACCTTGGCATCCAAATCACCGTTTTTCAAGGAGTAGATCGCGGTATTTAAATAAGTCAGAGGATGGATTACCCATCGGTTGATAATATATACTGCCAGGGACATCAGGCAGATCACCAGAATAAATATTACGAATAGGAAAGGGATATATTTATTGATATCCATAAAAAACTGATTTTCGGGAATCAACGAGACCAGAGTAAGCTTACCAAAGTCCATCTGACAGGTTACTACCAAATTTTTTGTCTTATTGATTACCATTGAATAGTATTTGCCCTGTTTTGCCAGCTCGTCCAAAGGAATTCGGTCAATCGGAGGATTATCACTGGTTACCCGCCCGCTATCATCCACGAAGAAGACGCTCTGGGTAAGCTCCTTGCCGACCAGGGGCTGTAGAGCATTTTTCACACTGATCCAGGAACCGATATAGCTGTTATGAATCTGTAGGACACGGAACAGATAGTATTTTCCTGATATTTTTACCGGAAACCATTTCCCTTTATTCTCCTTTGTGGATAATGTCTTTTCGTCTATTCTTCTGCAAATTTCATTTTGCATGTTCTTATAGGTATCATAGGTCGTATCGGACTGGGTCTCCTCCAGATAGGTATTGCCGGATAAGGAATAGAGAAAGAAACCATCCATTTTATAGATAGACAGTGCTGACCGAAAGCTCTTCTGTACATGGTAGACGGAAGAAAAATACTGCTCCGAGGAAAGCTCGTTTTTATCGATAATCCGGATATCACCGTCATCATAAGCATAATTCTTCAGATAATTTTCTGTCGTATCGAAACTCTCATTTAATCTGTTCTGATAAATCGTTAGGGTCTCCTTCATGGAGTCATAGATTTTATTTTGGATTTCCCGGAAGGCAATCACATTATTGACCGCCATCAAAGCAACCAGCAGCATAAAAAATAAGACTACAAATACAGCCAGACGAAAGCGCAGTGAACGTGTTTTGATCAGCTTCAACGGATTACCCTCCTGTCCATAAACTGAGTGGATATTACCTAAATATGATGATATCATATAGAAAAAAGCGTTGCAACCGTTTGGGGCATTGTCAAAAGAAGGGTGATAAATCACAGCATAATTGTGCAAATTCATAACAGCATAATTCTTTTGCTGTGTATCGATGTCAGGCTATAATAAGGCTGTCAAAACGTACTGACGTAACAAGGAAACACAAAATCATTAGAGAGAGGGATAATTTATGAAAAAAGGACTAGCTTTATTATTGGCTGTCATGATGATTTTCAGCTTGGCTGCCTGCAGCAAAGGCGGAAGCACCAATGACGGTGGAGCGAAAACGAATGATACGACCCAGAATGCAGATCAGGGTAGTGCAACACAGGCACCTGCAGACACACAAAACAACGGGGAAATTACACATCTTGTTATGAGCTTTATGACCTGGACAGGTGCACCTGCTGACACACAGAAGGTTCAGGATGCAATCAATGCCATCACCAAGGAGCGTTATGGTATCGAGGTTGAATTCCAGATTTCCGATGCCAGTTCCTATAAGCAGAATATGACGCTTGCATTATCCGGTGGAGAGCAGATTGATATCCTCAGCACCATCTTATGCAATTACAACTCCATGGTACAGCAGGGCTACCTGATGGACCTGGAAGAGAATGATTTAATGAAGAATTTCGGCTCCGGAATCACAGATGCCGTAGGTGAGGAATATATCAATGCTTGCCGCATTAACGGAAAATTATACGGTGTTCCCAATAACCGTGATATGGCACAGGGCCGTGGCTGCGCAGCAATTGCTACTGAATATCTTGAGGGTATCGGCTATCAGGTAGATCCGAATCAGGAAATCATTAAGATCTCCCAGGATGAACTGAACGAGATCTATGCAAAGCTTCATGAGAAATACCCTAATCTTGAGGTTTACAGACCTACGAACCTGTCTATGAGCCAGTTCTCTAATGTGGATCAATTGGGCGGCAATCCTTTTGGCGTGTTACTGAATTATGGCAAGGAGCTCAAGGTTGAGAACCTGTTCACCAGTGATTATTATAAAGAATATTGTACCCGTGTTTATGATTATAATCAGAAAGGCTATATCAGTAAGGATTCTGTAACTGATACCACAGCTGTAACAGAGCTTGTTAAGGCAGGAACCTTAATTGGTTATACCACAGGCGGAAAGCCCGGTATCAAGCAGCAGGAAACCAATATGTGCGGACGTCCGATGACCATCTTCCAGACTCTGGATGACTT
Source organism: Bacillota bacterium (assembly GCA_023414985.1). GTDB lineage: Bacteria > Bacillota > Clostridia > Lachnospirales > Lachnospiraceae > Mobilitalea. The sequence continues at coordinate 11,151 of JAEZLY010000016.1, forward strand.
AATCAGCTCCTCAGCGGTTGCTTCCTTCCCTTGGGCTATCTCCATCAATACTGCGAATGCAGAAGCTTCCATGAAATTATTAAATGCTTTCTATACCGATGCAGATCTGGCGAACCTTCTTGCATGGGGTATTGAAGGAACCCATTATAAGGCAGTGGATAATGATGTAATCAACTTTGCTGACGGTGTAGATGCGACCAACTCCGGTTGGAATCATTCCGTAGGCTGGGAATTACCGAATCAGTTCATTACCCATGTATGGGAGGGCAGTGATCCTAATTTATGGACCAATATCAAGAACTTCAATGCGAACGCACAGAAATCAGCTGCCAGCGGCTTCACCTTTGATACTACCAATGTAGCGACTGAAATGACCAGTGTTCAGAACGTTTATGACGAATATCAGAAGAGTATAGAGTATGGATTCGTAGATCCTGCAACTGCAATTGATGAAATGAATGCCAAGATGACCAAGGCCGGACTGGATAAAATCATAGCAGAAAAGCAGACTCAGCTGGATGCCTGGGCAGCAGCTAATCAGAAATAATTCTGAAAAGACAAAATAAATAAAGATAAGCACATAGTTTTTTGGAATTGACAATGGCTGGATTATTCAATAATTCAGCCGTTGCCAATCATAAGCGTACAAGACCTAAGGAGATGATGGCTTGATTAGTGTGAAAAATAACAATGATTTAAATAAGAACATGAAACGTCCAATAAAACGTTCGAAATTTAAGCGTTTTATCCCGATATATATTATGATGCTGCCTGGACTCATATATCTTTTTATTAATAATTATATGCCACTTCCTGGGTTGGTTATAGCATTTAAGCAGTATAATGCCAGACAAGGCATTTTTGGTAGCAAATGGATTGGTTTTAAGAACTTCGAGTATCTGTTCAAAACAAGTGATGCCTGGGTAATTACCCGAAATACCATTTTATATAATGTCGCCTTTATTATTGTGAATACGGTTTTAGCTATTCTGGTCGCTGTTGTATTAAGCGAGCTGAACGGCAGAAGAAAAAAGATTTACCAGAGTGCGATCCTTCTTCCCAATTTGATTTCAACAGTTATTATAGGATATCTCGTATTTTCATTTTTTAGTGTGGAAAATGGCTTTGTGAATAATACAATTTTACCTCTTTTCGGCAAGGAACCGGTGGATTGGTACAGTGAGACAAAATACTGGCCCTTCATCATCATCTTTGTCAGTGCATGGAAAAGTATCGGTTACAACTGTATCGTATATCTTGCAACAATACTGGGCTTTGACCGGGCATATTATGAATCGGCGCTGGTAGATGGTGCAACCAGATGGAAACAGTTTAAATATATCACCCTGCCGTTATTAAGGCCTACGATTATAATGTTAACTCTGATGGCAGTCGGCCGTATCTTCTATTCCGACTTCGGTCTGTTCTATCAGGTTCCTATGAATCAAGGAGCTTTATACTCCGTCACGAATACAATCGATACTTATGTATATCGTGGTCTGCTACAGCTTGGTAATATCTCCATGTCTGCTGCAGCCGGATTATATCAATCTGTCGTCGGATTTATCCTGGTACTGGGCGCGAACATGCTGGTACGTAAGGTTGATAAAGACAGTGCCTTAATTTAAGGAGGAAAATATGAAAACTAGAGAATCAAAGCTTTATGATATGATTGGTCATCTGACCATGACAATTTTTACTTTGTTAGCACTGATCCCGATTATATTGATGATAATATCCTCTGTAACGGACAATGCATCACTGCTGCAGAACGGCTATTCCTTCTTCCCTAAGAAGTGGAGCCTGTTCGCCTATACCTGGATCTTTCAGTCCAACAGCAGTGTGGTGCTGCGTGCTTACGGAATGTCCTTCCTGCTGACTGCGCTCGGAGTAACCATCAGCCTGATTATCACTACTCTGCTGGCCTATGGTTTATCCAAGAAGGATCTGCCCTTCCGCGGTGTGCTGACTTTCCTGGTGTTCTTCACGATGCTGTTCAACGGAGGACTGGTATCAACCTATATCAATTATACAAATGTCTTCCATGTCAAGGATACTTTTGCGGGACTGCTGGTACCAAGCCTCTTAATGAATGCGTTTAACGTACTTCTGATGAAAAGCTATTTTGTAACCAGTGTACCGGACGAAATCCTCGAAGCAGCCTATATCGACGGAGCGGGCGAGTTCAAGACAATGTACTCGGTGGCGCTGCCCATGGCAAAGCCCATCCTTGCCACGATCGGTATGTTTGTCGGAATTGCTTACTGGAATGACTGGAACAACGGCTATATTTACCTGGTAAAAAATACGGATCTGTATAGTATACAAAATCTCTTAAACCGATTAATGCAGAACATTCAGGCTTTATCTCAGAATGCCTCCAACTTAAACAATGCGGGCGAGGGTCTGGCACAGATCCCGACAGCTACGGTGCGTATGGCGATGGCAACCCTCGGAATTCTGCCGGTTATGATCATCTATCCGTTCATTCAGAAAAACTTTGTAAAGGGAATTACCCTCGGTGGTGTGAAGGGATAATTCATATTACCATATAGAAGAGGCTGTTTCATGAACTATGCAACAGTCTCTTTCTCTGTAATACTACACCAAATCGGAAAGCTAAGGAAAATAACATATGTATCAATACAATAAATTATCCAGCGGAAATGTCATAAAGCAGCTCATGCTTTTTGCGTTCCCTTTTATTCTCTCCAATCTGATCCAAACCTTATACAGCGTGATTGATATGATTGTTGTCGGTCAATTCTGTGGAACGAACAGCATGTCGGGTGTCAATATCGGCGGTCAGGTAACCAATCTGGTGATGAACATCGCAGTCGGTCTATGTGCCGGTACCACCATATTGATAGCGCATTCGGTTGGTGCGGAGAAGACAAAGCAGCTGCAGAAGATCATAGGAACCTTATTTACCTTTCTGGGTATCTTCGCAGTAATCATGACAATTCTGATCTTATTGTTTGCCAACCCGATCCTAAGGCTGATCAATACACCTGCGGAAGCATTTTCGGAAGCAAAGGGCTTTCTGACCATGACCGCCTTTGGAATCATATTTATCTTCGGCTATAATGCTCTGAGTGCAATTATGAGGGGGATGGGAGACAGCAAAAGCCCACTGTATTTTGTCACCATAGCCTGTGTCATCAATGTCATTCTGGATTTACTGCTGGTTGGGCTGTTCCGTCTGGGTGCCAAGGGTGCGGGTGTTGCCACGGTCATCTCACAGGGGATCAGCATGCTGCTGTGTGTGGCTTATTTAATGAAAAAGAAGTTTGTATTTGATTTTAAATTAAGCTCTTTTTCGATTGACAGGCAGCAGCTTAGGTCTATCTTGAAAATCGGCATTCCGATGTCTGTTCAGAATTTTGTCACCAATCTATCCTTCCTCTTTATGACCACCTTAGTAAATTCCATCGGGGTAACCGCTTCTGCGGCAGTGGGAGCAGTCGGAAAATACAATGGCTTTGCCATCCTGCCGGCGATCGCGATGAGTGCTGCGATCTCTACTATGTGCGCTCAGAACTTCGGTGCAGGAAAAGAGGATCGGGCGAAAAAGACCTGGTTATACGGCATGGGCATCTCCTGTGCGATTTCCTATTCCATCTTCCTATTAACAGTACTCTTCCCGGGAGAGATATTAAGTGCCTTCTCGAAGGAGGAGAATCTGGTTCGGATCGGCATTCCCTATCTACGGGCATTTAGCATGGACTACCTGCTGATCCCGATTACCTTCAGTATGAACGGCCTGTTCAACGCAGCGGGGCATACCCGATTCACTCTGATCAACAATATGCTGTCGGGAATTATCGTAAGAATTCCGATGGCATATCTGCTCTGTATCGTGCTTGATAAAGGCCTATTCGGAGTCGGACTGGCAGCACCGATCGCACAGGTAAGTGCCGCTTCCATCAGTATTTGCTTCTTCTTGTCCGGTAAATGGAGAAAAAAGACGATTCGGGTGGAGGAGAATGAGCCTGAGGAATGCCAGGGAGACTTGGACGCAGCCTTGTAGGAGAAGGACGATGAATTGTTAAGCAGTAAATTGTCGATATTTTGCAGCATCATTGTGCAATTTTGTAACAGCATATATCTTTTCTTCGAAGGTCAGCCGGACTATAATGAGGCTGTCCCAATGATTTGGTAATTTATGGACGATAGAAGGAGGATATTATGAGAAAAACAATGAAAAGAAGCGGAGGCTTCATCCTGGCGCTTATTCTGCTATCCACGATGATACCTGCTTCCGACACGAAAGCACTGGCTTCCGATGCCCAACAACAGCTGCAAAAAACTTCATATCGGACGGTGATGGAGGTGGAGGACTTCGGTCCCCAGATTACGAAGGTAATCGTTGGTCTTGGCCGGAAGGTTAAGGAAAGATCAGTTGGTACGGACACATTTAAAGTACATGTTGTAAGAAAGGCACAGAACCCGGAGACGAAAATGCTGGGTGAGGCAGAGGGAGACCGTATCGTTACGAAAGCCTATATCTCCGATAAAGACGGTAAAGCAGAGAAAAAAGGAAGATATGCAACACTGGTTCTGGAAATCGGTCCGGATAAATCGTTAGGCTCAGCATTAAATTTCAGTATGACGACATATAAGAACGAATGGGTTCAAAGCGATTATACGATAACACAGCAAAAGGAAATCAAATCAGGCTCTGTAAAAATTTCTGGATTGGTTGCGGATATCAGTTCAGGAGAGACTAAGGCGCTTATCGATGATTTCACTGTCTCGCAGGGAACCTATGATAACATTACACTGAAATATGCCAGCTATACGCCTGCAAAGGACAAGGCGAAGCATCCGTTGATCATCTGGCTCCATGGAATGGGGGAAGGTGGTACGGATGGTCTGCTCGGTATCGCAGGAAATAAGGTCGTGAACTTTGCTTCGGAAAAAATTCAGGCATACTTCGGCGGCGCCTATATTCTTGGCCCACAGAGCCCGACTATGTGGATGGAAGGACTGACTGTCAATAGCTTTGGTGACGGAACCTCGAAATATGAGAAGGCGTTGATGGCTTTGATTCAGGAGTATGTCTCCAAGAATCCGGGAATTGATCCAAATCGGATCTACATCGGCGGCTGTTCCAACGGTGGATATATGACCATGCTGATGGTCAGAGATTATCCGAGCTATTTTGCGGCAGCATTTCCTACCTGTGAAGCTTTAAAGGATGGGCTGATCACAGATTCGGATATTAACAAAATGAAGGATGTTCCCCTCTGGTTTGTTGCTGCCAAGACGGATACCACGGTGCCTGTGAACCAGTATGTGGTTCCGACCTACGATCGCCTGATAAAGGCAGGAGCAAAGAATGTGCATCTGTCCCTGTTCGACAATGTGATCGATACCTCAGGCTTATACAAAAAGGAAGACGGTACACCCTATGAATATAACGGACATTGGTCCTGGATCTATGTATTCAATAACGTACCGAAGGACACGATCAACGGAAAATCTGTTACCATCATGAAATGGATGGCGGGCCAGTCCTTACATCAATAGCATCATAGGTTTACTAATAGGAGGTAGTTTTTATGAAATACAGTAGCATAGCTGAAGTGACCGATTTAGGCCCGTTTGTTACAAAGTTGATATTGGATCCGGAGCAGTCCATGACAGGCGGCAGCCTGGACACGGATACCTTCCGGGTACAGGTGGTCAGGAGGAGTAAGAAGAATGGAGTGGTGATCCAGGTATTGAAGGCCTGGGGCTCTGACGAGAGATACCCCTCCGAGGGAGAGAGAAAAGTAGTTGCCGCTTATGTGTCAGATAGGGATGGAAGCGCAAATCCGGAAGGTTCCCATCTCACACTGGAGCTGGAGGTCGATCCCCGGATCTCTCTGGGCGCTACCATAGCCTTTAATGGAACCTTCAACGAACAGGTAGATTGTGAATATACCGTAACGCAGGTCAAGCCTATTCTCTTCGGAAGCTGTAGGATAGAGAACCTGGTATTTTCCGAACCGGGCAGTATCAAAACACTTCTTGCGGATGAGTTTACAACCGGCAGCTTTATGGATCATGGAATTACTCTCGGATATGCTGAATATCAGCCAAAGGCAAACGGAGCCAAGAGGCCTTTGCTGATCTGGCTGCATGGTGCCGGGGAGGGAGGCACGGACCCGATGATTGCGGTCAGCGGTAATAAGGTGGTTAATCTGGTTTCAGAGGAGGTCCAGCAGTATTTCGGCGGCTGCTATGTATTAGGACCACAGGCACCTACCATGTGGATGGATGACGGAACGGGCAAGTACAATACCGATGGCAGCTCTATGTATGGGGAGGTCCTGAAGAGCTTAATCGATCTTTATATTGCATCCCATGAGGACATTGACCCGGATAGGATATATCTCGGAGGCTGCTCCAACGGCGGCTTTATGACGATGAAGATGATCATTGCCTATCCCGGGATGTTCGCAGCGGCGTACCCGATCTGCGAAGCTCTGGCAGATGAATTCATCAGTGACAGTGATATCGAGCAGATGAAGAAGCTGCCCATCTGGTTTACCCACGCCACCAATGATCCCCTTGTGGCTGTCAATAAGCATACCGGTGCAACCTTCCAGAGACTGATTAAGGCAGGAGCTCAAAATGTACATTTCTCCTGCTTCCCTTCTGTTACGGATCGTACCGGAAGATACCATAATCCGGACGGAACTCCATACGAATATAACGGACATTTCAGCTGGATTCCGGCATTGAATAATGAATGCGTACTCGAATATGGCAGCAGGACTATCTCACTGTTCGAATGGCTGTCGAATCAAAAGCGGAAATAGCTCTATCGGTTTAATTCGAATAGACAAAGTAATACGAAACGTATACTGGGGGTTTTACAAATGAGAAAAAGATTAACGTTTACCCTTCTGGAAGGAAAGGGGTATGCAACAAAAGAAAGAAAAAAGATTACTTATGGGATTCGTCAGAAGTTGATTTTATCATTTTTATTACCGATCATATTCATTATCATACTCGGCATCAGTTCCTATAGTAAATCATCCAAGGGCTTAATATCCAATTATGAGCAAGCCTCTATCAGTAATTTGGAGATGACTGCAAAGTATATTGAATACGGCTTGAAGACAGTAGAAGAGACGGCTTATCAGTATAGTACGGATCAACAGCTTTCCAATTACATCTGCGGATTATATCAGGAGGATCTGGTTGAGACCTTAAGTATCATTAAAGCGATGAATTCTGAGTTGCTGACGAAGGCAAAGATGGATGAATTTATTAAGAACATCTTCATCCTTCCGAAGAAAGGAATTAAGCTGCTGGCGAACAATAACAAGAACCCGGATGGTTTCTACGAGGAGTTCATGTCTTCGGAGGACGGTAAGGCGCTGCAGGATAAGAAGATAAAATCCTACTACATTGGAGATCATACCTATCTGGATCAACAGACAGGCATGAATAATAAGGATTATGCTTTCAGCTTTGTCCAAAGCTTTGAAGTCAGAGAGGGCTGCGTGGTAGTAGATATCGATAATAAGGAAATCAATACGATCCTATCCGGAATCAATCTCGGTAAGTCAAGCAGAGTTGCAATTATAACGAAGGATGGGAAGGAGCTCTCCGTCAGCAGGGATAAAAAGGGCGAGATCACCGATACTGATGACAAGCAGGAAGCCTTCTACGGCATGGACTTTGTGAAGAATAGTCTCGCTTCCAAGGAGGCAAGTGCATTTTCCTATGTGAATTATCAATCCAGGGAGTATCTTTATCTCTATCAAAAAATAGGGAAAACCGGATTGATCCTAACAGCAATGGTACCGAAGGATACGATCATGGCACAGGCCAATGCGATTAAGAGGAACACGATTATTCTGGTTATCCTTAGCTGTACCATGGCGGTTGCCATCGGAACACTGATGTCTATGAGCATCGGCAAGGCTACGAATTATATTACCAAACAATTGAAGAAAATCTCCGAGGGGGATCTTGCTGCCGAATTCAGTATGAAACGGAAGGATGAATTCGGAATGATCGCCTCCAGTGTCAGAGAGACGCTGACCAATATCAGAAAGCTGATCCAGAAAGTAACCTATGTCAGTAATTTGGTGACGCAATCCTCGGGGGAGGTGAATTCAGCTTCGAATAATATCACGATCTCCAGCCAAGAGATATCAAGAGCGATTGATGATATCGGAAACGGAATTGGGATACAGGCTCAGGATTCACAATCCTGTTTATTGCAGATGGATGAGCTGTCACAGAAAATTGCCGGAATTAATGAGAAGATCAATGAAATACAGACGGTTGCCAATGACACCAAGGATATGATCTATGGTGGAATATCAACGATGAAGGAACTAACGAAGCAGTCAGAGGCCACCAACGACATCACAAAATATGTGGTCAGCAGTGTAACCGAACTGGAGACAAAGTCACAAAAGATCAGCAGTGTCATCCAAACCATCAATGAAATCGCGGATCAGACGAGCCTATTATCCCTAAATGCCTCCATCGAAGCCGCCAGAGCAGGAGAGTACGGCAGGGGCTTTGCTGTTGTAGCAGATGAAATACGTAAGCTGGCAGATAAGTCTGTCGGATCAGCCAATGATATTAAAAAGATGGTGAAGGAAATCACCCATCAGACCACAGAGACAGTGACAGTGGTAAAGAAGGCAGAGGATATTGTCAGCCAACAGGACTCTATAGTAAATGCTACGATTAAATCCTTTAACAGCATGAACGAAGGCTTGGAGCAGCTGATAGAGAATCTGGATACGATAGGACAGAGCATGCTGGATATGGAAGGGGCAAGGGAAAATACTTTGAATTCCATTGAGAGTATCTCTGCGGTATCGGAAGAAACCCTGGCTGCTTCCAATACGATCTTCGATACAATAAGTGGGCAGGAACAGTCAATCGGTTCTTTGGAGAAAGCATCTGAGGTGCTAAAAGAAAATGCGCGAGAGCTGACGGCAGCGATTCAGCTGTTTCGGATCTAGGCAGAAGGGCTACATTAAAATAATCGTCACGAATGGTTTTTTGTAAAAAAGAGAATGTTGCAATAAGAGTGGGTTAGCATGAAAATGCTAACCCATTCTCTTTCTATATTGTTTTATGACATTAAAGTCAGCGGTTTTGATATCGAATTTTAAGGATTATTTATGGCAGAAAAAGTACTAATAACATTAAAGTTTATTTAAGTTTAAAGAAGAGTATTAAGGAAATCCAAAGACTGAATGAAAACTTTAAAGATTCCCCTCCGGAATATAGAGGCTGGGTACAATATTTAACATATAGGGACATAACTTCAGAAAAAGTGTATTTTGCATTAAATCCTATGAGTTATCTACTAGTTATTCGTAAGTTCTTTGGAAGCTTTGAGGTCTTTATTAAATCTTAATGGTTATTACATGAATAAGATTTATTTTAGACAAGTTACTATTTAGTTACTTGTCTTATTTTATTGTATAATTGTTGTAATATGGAATAAATGGAATTATAATGTAGATATTGGGATTTGTTGCTATTAAGTAAAGAAAAAAAGGAATTATGCTCATACACTAAAGTCAAGTACACGGAAATAATCAATAAAAATAAGTGAGGTGTTAGTTATGAAGATTTCATTTGTATATATACAAAATTTCAGAAAACTCTATCAGTGCCATATCGACTTTAGTAAAGATACGACTTTGTTTGTTGGTGCAAACAATAGTGGCAAAACATCAGCAATGGATGCTCTAAGTAAGTTTTTGGAAAGAAGAACATTTGTACTAAATGATTTTACTCTATCAAATCGAGAACAAATTAATAGTTTAGGAGATAAATGGGTTGAGCTTGAATGTGAAAAACCCGATTCTATTTCTGATTGGGAACATCTTCTTCCAACAATGGATGTTTGGTTGGATGTAACACCTCAAGATATCCACTATGTTATCAGTGTTATTCCGACATTGAAATGGCGAGGTGGATTACTTGGTGTTCGATTACTTTATCAACCTAAAGATATAGCTACTCTTTTTTCTGATTATCGTGAAGCTTATTGCACAGCACGAAAAACTGAAGAAGCAAAACCTGATGGTGCTAAAATTAGTTTATTTCCTAAAAACTTGTGCGAGTTTATTGAGAAAAAGTTAACTTCATATTTTTCCATTAAGTCGTACATACTGGATCCGTCAAAAGCAAAGGAAAACTTCCCACAAAAAACTGTATTTGAGATGGAATGCTTCACCGACAATCCGCTCAATGGGATAATCAGAGTTGATATAATTAATGCGCAGCGAGGATTTTCGGATCCCGATTCACCCGAGGGTGGAGAAACTAGCCGAACTAGGTTATCTACTCAAATGCGTGGGTACTATGATAAACATCTTGATCCAGAAAAATTGCCAAGCCCGGAAGATTTAAAAATATTAGAGGTCACGGAAGATGCCCGACATGTTTTCGATCAAAGCTTAGCGAACAAATTCAAACCTGCAATTAAAGAGCTAGAGGAACTTGGCTACCCAGGTGTGGCCAATCCTAAAATAACACTTAACAGTAGAGTTGATGCCACCGAAACGCTTAATCACGATTCGGCAGTACAATATTCCTTGGGAGCAAAAGACGATGGATTGATGTTACCTGAGAAATACAATGGTTTAGGCTATCAGAATCTGATTTCGATGGTGTTTGACCTAATGAGCTTTCGCGATGGATGGATGCGTAAAGGAAAAGCATCATCTGGACTAGGTTCTGGAAATGCTATAATTGAGCCATTACACTTAGTATTAGTTGAAGAACCGGAAGCCCATCTACACATGCAAGTGCAACAGGTTTTTATCCGTAAAGCTTATGGTGTTTTACGTAATCATGAAAATCTTGGTGAAAACACAGACTTTTCAACCCAATTAGTAATTAGTACACATTCCAGCCATATTGCACGAGAAGAGAAATTTGGTAATTTACGCTATTTTAAACGGCTGCAAGAAGGGACTGAGTGTAAAGTGGCGACCTCAAAAGTTATAAATCTCTCGGACATTTTTGGGAAAGACGATATAACGGACAAGTTTGTAACCAGATATTTACAAACCACTCATTGTGATCTGTTTTTTGCAGACGGTGTTATTTTGGTTGAAGGGGCTGCCGAAAATATGCTAGTTCCTCATTTTATCAAAGATAAGTATGAAAAATTGAACCAACGCTATATTACGATACTTAGTATTAATGGTAAGCATTCACATCGTTTGAGCCCGTTGATTGAGAAACTAGCATTGCCGACACTCGTTATTACAGATTTGGATTCAGCAGAATCTACAGGGCACCATAAGAAAGCTATACCCGCCAGAAAAAAAGGTCTTATTAGCGGTAATTACGCAATTACCGATTGGATCGTCAAAGAAAAGAGTTTGGACAAGCTTTTAGACATGCCTGTAGATGAAAAGGTGCTCATGGGAAAATCTATATGTGACTATGAAATACATATTGCTTACCAGAAACCAATTGAAGTTACATTCAATGGCATAAAATTAGAGGCTTTATCTCGTACATTTGAAGATAGTTTAATTTACTCAAATATAGAAACGTTCAAAAGTATTAATGTGACAGATACAGGAACACTGCTTAACATAGTGAATGAGAGCCTGAATAGCTCAGATACTTTCGAAGTTGTACAAAATAAGATATTTGATGCATTAGGTAACTCTGAGCAAAAGGCGGAATTTGCATTAGACTTGATTTATTCCGTTGATCCTAATTCTATTATTGTTCCAGTGTATATTCGAGAAGGATTAGAATGGCTACAAGAAGCCTTGTGTTTGGAGGTTTAATATGGAAGAGAAAAATATAAAAACCCAACTGTCAGATAATCATGTTGATGACCACGTTGACGAGGAAATTCGAAATTGTTTCTCCACCGATTCGCCAAAAAGCTTTTTTATGTTTGCTGGTGCCGGATCGGGTAAAACTCGAAGTCTGATCAACTCACTAGAATATCTGGATAGAGAAAGAGGCATTTACCTGGCGACGCATGCAAAACAAGTTGCAATTATTACTTACACAAATGCAGCTTGTGATGAAATTGGGAGACGACTTCAATATAAGCCCATCTTTCTTGTTTCAACAATACATAGTTTCCTGTGGGAATTAATCAAAAACTATCAAACAGATATTAGAGATTGGGTTGCCGCCTCAATTCAAGCTGATATCGACGATTTAATTGATAAACAGAGTAAAGGGCGTGGTGGAAATGCAGCAATTAGAAGAATAGAGGAGATAAGAAAGAAAAAAGAACGACTTGAAAAAGTCACAAAAGTCAAAAGATTTTCTTATAATCCTAATGGTGACAATGCGGGCTATGATTCCTTGAGCCATAGTGAAGTTGTAAAAATGGGATCGGAATTTATTGCTAATGAAGAGACAATGCAGAATATTCTGGTCACAAAATATCCTATTCTTTTGATTGATGAAAGCCAGGATACAAAAAAAGAACTTGTGGAAGCATTACTTTGCGTTTATAAAATCCACAAGTCGCATTTCACAATAGGTATGTTCGGTGATACCATGCAAAAAATTTACATGGATGGTAAAGACAATTTAGCGGAATCAATACCTGAAGATTGGGTTTGTCCAGTGAAAGTCATGAATCACCGCAGTGCAAAGCGTATCGTAGCTCTAGCAAACGCAATCCGTTGTACAATAGATGATAAGAAGCAACAGCCGAGATCTGATTCGATTGATGGTGCGGTTCGTTTGTTCATCGTCGATACTTATTGTAATAAGGAAGAAGTCGAAAAGAAAGTTGCCAGTTTAATGTCTCAGGAAGCAAACGATATAGATTGGGATGATGAAACAATGTATAAGAGTTTAATTCTGGAACATCATATGGCTGCAAGCAGATTTTCGTTTAGCGGAATATTCGCACCTCTAAATGAATCAGGGGTATTTGACACAGCCCTACGCAATGGTTCTATAGCAGAGCTGTCATTTCTCTCGAATATCATTTCGCCGTTGGTAAAAGCACATAAAGAAGGTAAAAACTTTGACATTACAAAACTAGTCCGCCAGTATTCACCTTTGATGGACAAAAAATTATTTTTAACACAACCCACATTGCAATTAAATAGATTAAAGTTGGTCGAGCAAGCGATGGAAAGCTTGCAGTTGCTTTGGAGTAATGGTTCCATCCCTACATGCATGGATGTGTTGCGTAATATTCGGTTATCAGGGCTATTCGAATTAACAGATCGTATCGACGATATCCTTGATGATTCTTATTCTGGTGAAAATGCTAAAGTTATTGCATTAAAAAGTGCTCTAGCAGTGCCTTTTGATGAGCTAGAACGATATGCGGCATATGTGACTGATCAAACCAGGTTTTCGACACACCAGGGTATCAAAGGATTGGAATTTTCAAGAGTAATGGTAATTTTAGATGATGCAGAGGCCAAGGGTAATTGGTTCAGCTATGAGAAATTATTTGGAGCTAAAGATAAATCAGAAGCTGATTTAAATAACGAAAGAGATGGCAAGGATACAAGTATAAAGCGAACAACAAGGCTTTTTTATGTTGCATGTACACGTGCTCAAAAGAGTTTAGCAGTTATTGCTTATACTATGAATCCAGAAGCAGTTAAAAAAACAGCTCTGGAAAATTCATGGTTTTTGGAAAATGAAATCATACTTCTATAAGAACAACTTTTCATTATATATACAATGAGCGACTGTTTAGACTCGTTCTTTTGCAACTGGTGTATATGAAATAATTAGAAATATAATTAAATTTGAATAGTAGTTTATTGTTTAGCAAATAAGGACGTTAAAGATATGAGTACAATTTTTAATAATCATTCATACACTGCTCAGGTATTCAGACATAAAAAATTACCAATTTATGCAACTTATGAATTTGATTTCTACAGATGTGTTAGATTTGAAGATACTTTATATCAAAAAACAGTAAGTGAATTGCATGGTGGGAATTTGCGATTGAATCTGGGTGATGGAAGATATTCAAAGCTGTTTCCGGATGAAAGAATTTCTTACTGGGCAGATAGTATTGAGACTGCAAGAGCTGAGGTAAAAAAGCATAATTCGGGAAATAATCTATTAACATTTTGGGCTTATGATGATGCATCAAGTTCATTTCCCACTACAAAAAATAATGAACCATTAATTATAATAAATGGCCTTGAATTTGAATTTGAGGAGATCTTAAGCAAGATTGAAAACAATATAGATTTATCAGGCGTAGATAAAAGAATCATAGAAAGAATAAAATATGAAAAACCTGACTGTCTAGCTTATCGTTCCAAAATAAAAGATAATAGTGTTAATTTTCTATTTTTTGAAAAGGGCTTTAATAAATTAGCCCTTAGAGAAGTTAAATTGCGGTTGGGCGATAAAAAAGGAAAGAATAGCAGTTGTATTGTATGTGCAAATACATCAGATTATAGCCCTATACTTAAAAGTTACGGCTTTTATTTTAGTCCTTTAGCAAGAATAAGTAGTAATTCTCAATATGTGCAAAGCAATGAATATCAACAACGGAAAAGAGCATTAGGAAAGCTATAATCTGGTTAAAAAGAAAATAAAAAAAGCGAAAGATGTTAAATGTAAAACTCCGAAATATTAAAGTGACCACCTGTTTCCCATTATAAAATATTGTTCGCTGGTTGTAAAAATGTAATCGCTGAAGATGATTTTGCAGACATAAAAGCTATTGATAAAAGGGTAAACAGATATTTTATGAGAATATTAGATATAAGAACAGGGGTGAAAAAGTGAATATACTCGTCATAGGTAATGGCTTTGATTTAGCACATAATCTACCTACAAAGTACACAGATTTCCTTGAATTTGTAAAAGTTTTGAAAGATCTTTTAACGGGTACACAGATAAGTCAAGTGAATTGGGGTTTTATGAATCCAGAGATAAAGGGACTTATTATTGAGAATGTTCAAAACACAAAGGGCAATATCTATTCTAATGCAAAGGCGTGGCTTGAGCTAATAGAATATAATTTCTGGATAGAGTATTTTCAACAAATACAAGCCAAAGAAAACTGGATAGATTTTGAGAGTGAAATATCAGAAATAATTAAATCATTGGATAATGACATGGTAGATAAAGATGGCAAAAGAGTATTATTAAAAGAAAATATTGGGTTATTAAGTAATCCATTTTTGCAAGAGGTTTTCAATAAGCATATTCATCTTAGTATTACCTTAGATACTACTCCTCAATACATATCTTATGAAAAGGTGAGAGATAGGCTTTTAGGTGATTTACATAAGTTAATCCGGGCTTTAGAATTGTACTTAACACTATTTGTAGAGAATATACCGATAAACATTCAGTCTCCTGAGATAAAAGGAATAAAAATGGATAAAGTCATAAGTTTTAACTATACTCACACATATGAAAAAGTGTATGGGCTTCTAAATAAAAACATTGAATTTATTCATGGAGAAGCTAATTTAGATAATGATATAGAGACCAATACTATGGTTTTAGGTATTGATGAATACTTACCAGAAGATAGGAATTATAAAGAAATTGATTTTATAGGTTTTAAGAAATACTTCCAGAGAATCAATAAGGGAACTGGATGTGAGTATAAAGATTGGTTAGCTCAAATGGAACGTGGTTATACAAGAAATAAGGCTATACATGCTGGAGCGGAAACTATTTCAAATCTTGTTTATATTTTTGGACATTCATTGGATGTGACGGATGCAGATGTATTAAGGTCATTAATAATAACAGAGGGAACATTGACTAACATTTTTTCTGTAGATAAAAAGAGGAAAGCGCAGCAAATAGCAAATCTCGCAAAAGTGCTAGGTCCAAATGAATTAATAAATAGAACTGGAGGACAAACAAAATCTATATTCTTCATACAACAGAAACCAATGGAAAGCAAGTAGACTTTAATGATATAAAGTCGGTTATGCTATTATTCCGGTAGAGGGAGGAATGATTATGAAAATAGAAGAAGAGATTAAACGATATATTTCTTGTAAAGAAACCATTGGTGCATTACTGCTTACTGGGAAATGGGGTAGTGGAAAAACATATATAATTCGTGAGATTGCCCAAGAAATTAATAAGGATAAAGAATATGCAGTCGTTATTATTTCTCTTTTTGGACTGGAAAACACCGAAGAATTAAATCGAAGAGTTAAAGAAAGCATACTTAACATCAAACTAAATAAGGATATTGGTGTATCATCAAAGCAAAGATTATCTCAGATAAAAAACTTCACATCAATTTTAAGTGAGTATTCAAATATTGCAAAAGGAATAAATGCAGCCTTATCAATCAATTTGTATGACTTTATTCGTATAGATAATACTGTAGAGTGTTATTACGATAATATTATTGTCAAAAAAAGCCTTATCCTTGTTATTGACGACTTTGAACGACCTAAAATAGATACGGTAGTTTTGTTAGGGGCATTAAATGAATATACGGAAAATCGGGGAATTAAAACTATCTTAATAGCTGACGAGGAAAAAATTGAGAACATTGAATATAGTGATTTCAAGGAAAAATTAATTTACCATACGATTAAATTACAGCCTTTATACTCTACGATTATTGGTAATATCATTTCAAAATATTGCGAAACTGCTGAAGGTTACTCTAAATTTTTACACGAGAACAGAACTGTGATTGAGCGCGTTTTTTCTGAAAGTAAACTGGAAAATATACGTTCACTAAAGTCAATGCTGATTCATTTTGAACGAGTATATTCGTGCTGGTTAGAGTCAAATATTGTACCCGATAAAATGACAAATGTATTATATACTTTCGGTGCTACCCTATTTGAATACCGTGCCGGAAATTATAAAAAATCAGAATATGGTTTTTTATTTAGTGAATCAGAGCTACAAGATAAATATGGTAGATTTGGTGAAAATGCTAGCCAATTATTAAGTCTACAAAACTGGATTACAACTGGTTTATGGGATAATAAGAGCTTTATTGATGAGATAAAAAGTAAGTATGGAATCAAACGGATCTCTGAGGACATGCAATTTCTCTTATATAACTTTTGGGACTTAAGTAGTATTACTATTTCAAAGGGTTTGCCTATAGTAACTGAGAGAGCTTATCAAGGTGATTTATCATGTGATGAGTTGATATCGCTATTACAAAAAGTCCGAGCTATGAATGAATATGGTATTAATCTTGAAATAGATTTAGATTATAATAAAATGGTTATCGGCTTAGATTTAAGAGAGAATTGTATAAAAGAGGGAAAACTCGATGAGCCAAAAAAGTGTACATTCATAATGGAAGAAACAGTATCAAAAATGACGGAAGAGGCAATTACTTTATACCGAAGAATTGAGAAATTTGAAGAGCGTATTTTTGCTTGGAAAAATAGGATTGATTATATAGAATATGTAAAACAAATAGGTAATTTATCTCGATATCATTTTGAAGGAAAGGTTATTGTATCTTTTGATGATCTTCTTTTTGATATTTTTATAAAACAATATAGTGCTTGTGATAATTATAATAAAAGAGAACTTGCATTGAGTTTGTCAAAATTATGTTTTAATGACTCACGTTTTTCTGATAGTAGTGACATTTTAGAAAGTAAAAAAGGCTTTACAAAATTAAAATCAAAATTAGAATCATTTAATAGCTTAGAGGAAGATAAGATTTCAAAAGTAATAACATATGAATTTATAAAACTGGTTGATGAGCTAATTTCAAAAATAGAAGCGTAGATAAAATTTTAAGTTTATATGTTTAAGTATTTATTTCATATTATTTTTTAGTAAGATTAGTGAATGACCGAAATAATGTATAATTAGACCAGGTGGCAATATGAACATTAATGATGATTTCATATAAGTATACAGTAAAGGAGCAATCTACATGAAAAAAACAATGAGTTCATGGCATGTAAGTGTTGCCGCTGAAGCTTATGCAGCGGCATTATTTGCGCAATGTGGATATGATGTATCTGTTCAATATGGAGCTAATCAACCCGAATATGATATTATCATTGTTAAAGCAAATCAGATGCTAAAGATATCTGTAAAGGGGAGTCAAGACGGAAGTTGGGGACTAACGCAAAAATTTAAAAAATCCAACTGTACATATCATGAGGCTGTGACAAAATGGCTTTCTACGCATCATAAGGGGACAATATTTTGCCTTGTGCAATTTCAAGATATCACTATAAATGATATGCCACGAATATATCTTGCTACACCAGACGAAATTGCGGGGAGACTAAATGCATCTGCTGCTGGGCGTGGCGAGACAATTCTGTATGAAAATCATGTGTGGAGTAAACAGGCAGTCGGATATGGCACCATTGAAAAAATTCCGGATACTTGGCGATTTTCTAAGGAACGTGTTCATGATTTGCTATCAAAATTTGGGTTATAACAGCTAACTATGTTTGTGAATAATGTAGAAGGAGAATATATATGGAAAAAAAACCATCAATTAGTCAGTACCTAATCTCGACCTGTCTTTTTATAATCGACGAATTAAACGACAAATATAGTAATGTTGAAAAGAAAGAGTTAAAAGCTATAGCCGATCAAAAGTATAACGAAATGGATATTACGGTTCGAATTGGTTACCCATTCAGGCAAATGGCACATTATACTGTTGGGGATAAGGATGAGATGGGTTATGCTAAATCAAATCATGATATTTTTATTGAATCCAAAGATTATAAAATAGAGGTTAAATATCTTAAGAATTGGAAGAGTTCAAATAAATCAAGATCGTCATCAAATTCAGCTTTATGGAAAACATATCAAAATGATTTTGATTGGTTATTTAATGAAATTGATAATGGTAATAAAAATAATAGGGCTTTTGTGATAGGATGGTTCAATTGTGTAGATTACTTTGCACAAATGATACAATTAGGTGAAACCAGCGGTAGCAAACCTTTGGCAAATGAAAGAAGAATATGCTATTTCCCTTATTTATACAAAGCAAATCATCCAACGTATACAAGTGATTTACTAATTGATTATAGCAGTGCATATGAGTGTCTTTCTGTAAGACCAATTGGGACAAAGACTGGTGAATATAACTGTATCTTTATTGGGAAACCAAGTGATGTCTTTCATTTTGCAATTTACTATTAAGTAAATTGTTACTACTCTAAAATATTTATTGAAGCCAGAAAACAATTGTTAGGGTAAATAATCTACTGGGACGAAAAGGAGATAATAAGTAATGAAAACGTTTTATGATAGCATAAGTAATAGAGCGAACAAATTAATGAATATAGCCATTGAATTAAATAGCTGCTATCAAGTTTATAACCTGCTAAGAGTTTATCAATATGAAGAAAACGATTTTATAAATTTATCGCCAGCCTTTTTCCAAATCGTTAATAGAGCTTTAATATATGAGTTATTTATTGAGTCATCTAAATTATTTGACAAATATGATAAGGATGAAAGTATATACCGTCTTTTAATCGATTGTGAAAATGGTATTATTGAACTTGCTAATGTGGATAAGCCATTTGAATCAATCCATTTTTGGGATTTTAACGACAGAGAAGGAAAGATAATATATTATAAAGGAATATCAGATATGATAATAAAAAATAAAAATAAAATCGAGCAGGAAAGAAATATAATAAATTCAATAACCAAGCAAAGGAATAAAATATATGCACATTATGATAAAGAAATTGTTATAGATCAAGAGAAATTTTTAAAAAAATTTTCGGTAAATTTATTGGATTTTAAAACTGTTTTACTTTTGTATTCAAACATATGTAATGACTTTATGAATTTATTATTTAACAAAACAGTATATCCATTTACTATTAATGCGCAAGATCTGTCGAATATAATTTATTATACTAAGCAAGGGAACAATAAGAAATTCCCTTAATGTATAGTATTTTATTAATTGAATTTCGGATGTTTTGATTAAATACATATCGTACGTGTGTTTTGTAGTTCCTTTCTAGACTAGAAGGGAATTTTTTTATACAAAATAGTAGACGGATAAATAGAGAATGTTGGGGTTTGTTCATAACTATAATATTATTAGATATCCGCTGACTTTAATGTCTATTCCGCAAACTTTAATGTAATCGTTCATCTATATCAGGTTTCGTATAAAAAATGTAAAATACACTTGACATATAATGTAAAGCATACTATACTAAAAATGTAAAGCGAACTATACCTATTATGTGCAACGAAGGAAACAAAGGTTTCCATCGGAAGGGAACAGGGGTTAGTCGCTGCATGCCGGGGTATTTGGCGCGCAGGTACCTGCGGCAGAATTGTAACAGGAGGATGGTGAGTATGTGCAGACAAGAATTCAGGAATTAAGAAAAGCAAAGAAGGTTACCCAGAACGAGCTGGCAGATGCCGTCAATGTAACCAGGCAGACGATTATTTCCCTGGAAAACGGAAAATATAATGCTTCGTTGATATTAGCACATAAGATAGCTCAGTTTTTCGGGGTATCGATTGAAGAAATATTTATTTTTGATCAGGAGGATGAGAATTTATGAGAGGATTATTTTGTGGAACACCGGCAAAAACAAATGAGGAATATAAGAAAGTAGTAAAGCGTCGTATGCTTATTATGACATTGGTTGGCATCGCAGGTGCAGCGGCGCTTGTAATAGCATTACTGGCAAAGAATTTTTGGAATGTTACGATTGAAGAACGGATGCTCGGCTTTTATACAGGAGTAGGAACCGGATTGTTTGCCGGTGCGATTATCATGCTGATAAAGGATGCAATCCTGCTTCGAAATGAGGAGAAGCTGAAGGAGAGTCGACTGAACAATACGGATGAACGGAATCAGGAGATCAGCAATAAAGCGGTCAAGTTCTCCGTGGCAGTTATCCTTTTTGCCCTGTATGCCGTTGCATTAATCGGAGGTCTGTACTACCCTGTCCTGGTTAAAATCATGTCCGGCATGATATTCCTGTTCTTACTGGCCTATATGGGCTCTTATCAATTCTATAACAGAAGAATGTGAGGTGCTGTTATGAGAAAATATATCCTTCCGGCGTGCGCGCCGATCGGATTGCTCCTCTATGTGATATTCAATATCATGGATCATATTATGGAAATCGGAGATGCGATTGCAATTCCGACCATGATTGTATCGATTGCTTTCATGATGGTTGGAATAGCCTACACTGGATGGCGCTTTGGGAAAGGAAAAACAGGGGAGTAGGAAGCACATAATAAAGACCGCATCGCAAAATTACGTTTAGTTAAGATGTGGCGCGGTCTTTTTGTTATGAGTATTAAAATGGCTGAAGGGTAGCTACTATTTATCATTCCTGCTCTGAGACATGATATAATGAATAGAAATAACCTTTATTCTTAATTAATTCATCAAAGGTCCCTTTTTCTATGACAGAACCCCTGCTCATAACATATATCTCATCATATTTTTTCATGATTTCTTCTCTAAATCGATGTGTTACTATAATTCTAGTCAAATTATCAATTCCCAATATCTTACTTTCTACCATGAGCGCTGTATTATTATCCAACGCAGCGGTAGCTTCATCCATCAATAGAATTGGCGTATCGCGCACCAGACATCGTGCAATAGAAACCCGTTGCTTTTCACCGCCGGATAGATTTTTACCACCCTCACCACAGGAATAATTTTCACCCTTTGAATCAATCAAAGAGGAAAGCCCTGCCTGCTCGATTGCGTTCATAACTTTATTCTCATCAAATGGACTAAACATGGTGATATTATTCTTTATGGAACTATCAAATAGGAATACGTCCTGCTGAATAATGGAAATGTTATCATAAAGACTATCTAAATCAATGTCTTTCATCTGGATACCGTCGATCAGCAGATCTCCCTGGTAATTCGAGTTGTACCCAAGTAACAATTTCAACAGAGTCGATTTACCACTACCGCTTCCACCAACGATTGCGTAACTCTTACCCTGTTCAAAACGCAGATTAACATTTTCAAGTACTACCTTTTCTTCAGAGTAGGCAAAATTTAGATTACGGAATTCAATAGCATTTTTGAAATTTTGCAGAATAACGCCCGAAGGTTTTTCTTCTGTTTTCTCGACCTCATCAGAAAGCCGCTGAATTAGTTTTATCGCTGCTTTTCTGTTACTGATTAAGGGTGCAAGGTTTTTGACGGGTGCCAATATGAAATTACCAAGTTGAATAAAAGCAATCACCTTACCAATCGACATCATATCTTTAAATGCAAAAAAGAAGCCTAATCCAAAGATCATAATGTTCACTACAATTGAAAAAATATCACTATAAATTGTAACAGTATCTGATGTAACACGTCTGCCTTGTTTGGTTACCTCCAACCTTACATTTTTCTGCCTGAAAATATTCAATACTTCTTTTTCTGCTTTAAAGCTTTTTATTACAATAAATCCATTCAGTAGATCCTTAACCTGAGCAACAAAGTCCATGTTTTCTTCAGATGTTTCTTTCTCTTTTGCTACCAGTCTGTCTCCGTATTTTAAGGATATCAGAATGCATACGATGGATACAACAAGAACAGGAAGTGCTAACCGCCACTCTATATACAGTGAGGCAGCCATGGCACCAATAAAAAGCATCAAAGTAAGGATAAGATTTAAGGTCCCTCCAAGGTAATTGGCTTCAATTGAGGTTAAGTCATTGGAAAATGCAGAAATGAACTTTGCTGAGGCACCTTTTTCAAATTGTGAAATTGACTTACCTAACATCTTTTCGAAAATATAATCCTTAAATTGTGAAAGAGCCTTATACATATATGTATTCTTATAATTTCTTTGCAAAAAGCTAAATAGGGTATAGATAAGGACATATGCTATTGTGACCACAAATCCTTTATAAAGAATTTCATCGCTTTTATATTCAACTGCTTCAATAAAAAACTCAAGCATAAAGGCCATAGAGATATTCATAGCCGAGCATAATAACAGTGCTAAAATAGTAATATAAAAATTAGTTCTATTATTTTTTAAGAACTGTTTTTCACAGTTGGTTTTTATGCGTTTCATTCGGATCCCCTTTCCGTTACAGATGCAGTTGTTGTATATATTTTTGGTGTGTTCTGGACAGCCTTATACCAATCCAAAATATATCAAGTTGTTCCTTGTAAATATCAGTAAGTCTGTTTAGATCGAATTTATCCAGGCTTAAGGGTACACCCAATAAAATAGAATTCATGGAAATCTCAATCGATTTTATATCAATTTTGGAGGATAAAGTACCTGATGCAATTTCATTTTTTACAGCTGTATTTAGTAAAGCTCTAAAGCCAAGAGTAGGAATTTCACTTAATAAGGATAAATCTAATGATAAAAGTGCTCCTTCTGCCGGAGTTATGTTTTTAATATAGGTTTTTTCAATGTCATTGTTAAATACATTTTTAATGATTTCCAGGATTATTGATGGATGCTGAATGATTTTTTGACCAAATTGTTCAAAGCCGGTATACACAAGTTCCATTCCGGCTGATGCACCATGGATTTTATATGCAGATGTAGTTATCTCAATGATCCATATTTGTAAAAGATACAAAATAATATGGGATTTCAGTGGAAAATAATTAAAAAAAGTACGTTTTGATATCCCGGTATTTCTACATAAATCGGTAATCAGAATATCGTCAAAAGAAGTATGCTTTAATTGTTCCAGTGTTTCATTAAGAATAGAAATCTTTATTCGGGCATATTTTTCTTCGCGAAAGGATAATTTACTTTTGTTTAAAACGGTACCGTTGTTTATCTGCATAATCTACCTTCTTTCGGATTATATAATTGCATTGAGTGCAAAAATGCATTAGATGCAATTATAATAACAGGATTTCTATATATTGTCAATCTATAAGTTTGGAACAAACCTACTTTATCAAGAATTTATCCCTACGATACAACACCTAAAAGGAGCCATTGCTCCATAGCTTGATAACTATGGAACAATGGCTCCTTTTAGGTGTTGGTGATATCCACGTTTATATATAATACAGATTCTCGGAAGGGTATACCGCATCACTGGTAACGTCGATGCCGAGCTTCTTTAAGATTTGTTCATCATTGCGGTTCAGCATGACGGTACAGTGTGCCTGAACTCCGGCGAGACCGGATAATTTCTCATAAGCAAGCTGGGCAGTCGGGTTCGTGACAGCGCAGATACTTAAGGCGATGAGAATCTCATTGGCATTCAGACAGGTGATCTTACTGTGAAGGTCACGCTCCTTTAAATCCCGGATTGTATTCAGAATTAAGGGAGACAGTAAGAAGATATCATCACTGATTCCTGCCAGATACTTAATTGCATTCAAAAGTGCAGCGGAGCAGCAGTCCATGGTTGCGGAGCCGCGTCCGGTAATGATATGTCCGTTCTCGAATTCAAAAGCGATAACCGACACGGTTTCGTTATCGGCACAGTTCTCCTTGAGCTTTGCTGCATATGCCCTGGCCGGAAGTACACATCGCCTGTCGTCCTGTTTTAATCCTACCTCTTCCAGGATTACCTTCATCCGGGTCAAGGATTCCTCGTCCAGAAGTCCCTTCTTGAAATCGCAGATTGTTGCGAAGTATCGGCGAATGATCTCCTGCTTGGAGGCCTCGGTAATGACCGCATCATCGGTGATTCCGAAACCGACACGGTTTACACCCATATCGGTGGGGGATTGGTATACGGATTCCTTACCTGTGATTTTCTCGATAATCCGCTTGATAACCGGGAACATCTCTAAGTCTCTGTTATAATTCACCGTAACCTGATGATAACGCTCAAAGTGGAAGTTATCGATCATGTTCACATCTTTCAAATCAACAGTAGCAGCTTCGTAGGCGATATTCAAAGGATGCTTCAGGGGAACATTCCATACTGGGAAGGTCTCGAACTTGGAATAGCCCGCATTATGCCCCATCTTATATTCGTGATACAGCTGGTTTAAGCAGGTTGCCAGCTTACCGCTGTTCGGCCCCGGCGCGGTCACGACCACGATGGGTTTGGAGGTAGTTACATAGGGATTGATACCGTATCCGTTCTCACTGACGATGGTGTCTACATCCGCAGGGTAGCCGGGGATGGCAGCATGAGTATAGACCTTGATGTTGCGGCGTTCCAGCTTATTGATGAATACCGTAGTCGCAGGCTGTTTATTATAACGGGTGATCACCACGCTGTTCACGGTCAGTCCGAAGCTGCGTAGGTCATCGAGAAGACGGAGTACTTCCATATCGTAGGTGATTCCAAAATCACCACGGATCTTATTTCGTTCAATATCTCCGGCATAGACACATATGATAATCTCGGCTTGATCCTTTAGCTTCTGAAGCAGTTTAATCTTGGCATCTTCATCGAAGCCGGGCAATACACGCTTGGCATGCTTGTCTCCTATGAGCTTTCCGCCAAATTCCAGATACAGCTTGTCATAGTTATTCACTCTCTCCAGGATAAATTTAGACTGCTCCTCGATGTACTTTTGAGGGTCGAAACCGGTTTTCATATGGTATCCTCCTTTGAATACGTTTATCAATGTGTGGCTCTCTCCACACATACCATAGTCTATGATAAGCTATATTTATAAAAAGTCAAATGCCTTTTTCAAGTTTATCAAATTTCCTATAGTGTGTCGGTATTTTATGGTAAAATGATATTCATAATAAGCATGATTATCCTAACATAAATAATAGATGAATTCTTTTTCATTGGAAAGTGAGGTCAGACTATGTGTGGAAGATATAATTTTACGGTGGAGCAAAGCGATGAAATTCGTGAAATATTAGAGAAGCTGAATGCCAAAATTCATGGGAATTCGGTAAAGAGCGGAGAAATCTTCCCTACGGATCAGGTACCGATCCTGATCGAGGAAGAGGAGGAGGCAGTCCCTGCGCTCAGCGGCTGGGGCTTTCCCAAATTCAACAGTAAGGGAGTCATCATCAATGCCAGGGCAGAGACGGCATTTGAGAAAAAAACCTTCCGGGACAGTCTTCTGAACCGCCGCTGCATCATCCCCTCGACAGGCTTCTATGAGTGGGACAGTGAGAAGAAGAAATACCTGTTCAGACTGCAGGATACCAATGCCCTGTATATGGCCGGATTATATACGATGTACCAGGGGGAGCTTCGGTATGTCATCCTTACGACGGACGCCAATGAATCCATGAAGGAAATCCATAACCGTATGCCGCTGGTGCTCCCGAAGAAAGAAATCCAGGCCTGGATCCTGGATCAGAGTGCAACCGGAGAGCTGTTACGAAGTGTTCCTCCGCTGCTGGTCCGACAGGCAGTGAATACAGAGAAGGCCAAGGAGGAGAGCTACGGACAGCAATACAAGATGGAGCTTTAGAAGCAGGGTCAAAAACGTCGAGTGATTTGATATAGCTTTGCTATAATAAAATCAGCTTCCGGAAGCAATACAAAGAAAGGATTAGGATGAATTCAGAGGAAAAGGAGCTATGAGATGGAATATTATTCATTTATCTGGTCAACGGCAAACTTTATCGAAGCAAGGGTGAAGGAGCAGATTGAGTATCCTTCACTGGAGAAGGCGGTAGGCTTTTCTTATCGGCATATCAGGGAAACCTTCCGGGATGTGACAGGAGTATCCCTGTCCCGCTATATCTTAAGCCGGAGGGTTGCGAACTCTGCCTTTGACATCATGCATACGGATAAGAGCCTGACTCAGATCGCGATGGAGTATATGTTTGACAGCTATGATACCTTTACTCGCGCTTTCAAGCGATATACCCGACATAATCCGTCGGACTTCAGAAACCGTTCCTGTGATTTAAAGGTTGGCAGAAGACGAATCCTGACAGGGATGTTCGGACCGATGATACTGAATTTATCCGATTTATCGGAGGTTGCTACTATGATGAATAATGTGGTAAAGACAGAGGACAGCTGCGTACTGTACGGAGTACCTAAGGTCAGCTATACCTTTGAAGGCTGTACGCCCTTTTGCGTGGCGATGAAGTCCTGCCTCAATTATATGGGGCAGCAGGTGGATTATGCTTATATCATGGCGATTACGGGGGCAGCGTTCCGCCTTCGGTGGAATACTTCCTGCTGGGATGGCGGCAATGTGGATATCATGAATATCTATGAGGATCGGTTTGAGGCTTTTCACAGAGCATTTACGGCGGCCGGAAGAAGCTACCGGGTCTTGCAGAGAGAAAAAGCGTCGAAGGAGGAGTTTATCCACTTCATGAAGGAAGAGATTGATGAGGGTAGGCCGGTCATTGCCTTCGGAATTATCGGTCCTCCGGAGGCATGTCTGGTGACTGGCTACCGGGATAACGGCAGGATACTGCTTGGCTGGAACTGCTTCCAGGAGAATCAGGAGTTTGCAAAAGGGGTAACGATCGAGGAAAACGGATATTTTGCGACTGACAGCTGGTGGGAGAATGAGTGTACGGTAGCGTTGATTGCTGTGGGAGAGCGACAGGAGGCTTTGGCAAGCCACAAAGAGATCCTTAAGAATGCCATTGATATCCTGACGAAGGAAAAGGTGGTTTTCTATAGTGAGGACGGAAAGCTTGCGGCAGAGTATGCCGGTGGGCAGCGGGCATATGATTGCTGGGCAGGCTCCATCGGGGATGACAGGGAATTTCCCTCCGGCGCGATCCTTCCGCTTCTGTATGAACGGATTGTATGCCAGAACGACGCTGAAGTAATGCTTGGGGAAGGACGCTATTATGCTGCTGCCTATATGGAGCAGGTCGGCAGAGAGCTTGAGGCGGTATCCAAGGAATGCGGTCTGGCAGCTCAGTATTTCCGAAGGGCTGCGGAACTCGGGCCGAGAATGAGCCAGATGATCGGAGGCTATGAACAGACGGAGGAGAACATCAAGAGCTTCGCAGCTCCTGCAGTCAGAAAGCAGCTCGCAGCTCAGATCTTCCAAGCGAAGGAATTCGAGGCGGAGGCAGTCAAGATACTCCGGGATGTGGTAGAAAAGATCTAGAATAGGTGCTGACACCCGATATCAGGGCGGATCGGTAGAAGGGGAAGAGTAGGATGAAGGAATATAAAGGTTTGTCATTTGAACTTCTTAAGGAAGAAGACATAGAAGAGCTTACTGCAATCATGACCCGGGCGTTCGATGAGGATTCAAGAATTCACCTCGGGCAGGAAAAAGGAGGACCTCCGGGATATGATAACGGAGAGTTTCTCCGCAAATGGGGACTCCATAAGGATTCCACCGCTTATAAGGTATCTTCCGAAGGGAAGGTAGTGGGAGCTTTGATCCTGTGGATCAATCCCGGTACAAAGGTAAATTATCTCGGAACAATCTTCGTAGATACCCAGCTTCAGAACAAGGGTGTCGGGAGGATTATCTGGGAATTTGCCGAGAAGGAATATCCGGATACCAGGAAATGGTGTACGGAGACACCGATCTTCTCAAGAAGAAATCATAATTTTTATGTGAATAAGCTGCATTTTCACGTAGTTGCCATTAAGGATCCGAAGGACTGGACGGAAGGTTCCTTTATGCTGGAAAAGGTCATGGGGTAAGCGGAACGGCAGTTTGCCGTAAGACAGTAGAAAAAAAGAGAAAAGCATAAGGGAAGATAGAAATGACCTGTCTGACCGAAATACAGAAGGGCTGCCGCAACATAAACCGGGTATTTTAATCGGTTTATACTGTGGCAACCCTTCTGTATTCTGATCAGGATATGCTTTACGTCACCCGGTATTTACGCCTCAATCTGAAACATCCTTCGGCAGAGTTCTCGTCCCGCTTTGGTCTTGAACATTTTATCATAGGCACTCAGAATGGCTTCGCGGCTGCTTTGATTCTCATACAAATTCACGAGGAAATCCGCCTCGACTAAGATCCGATAATCCATCCCATCAATATCCGTATAGGTATGATGATGAGCTACCAGATAGCTGACCCTGTCAATTACCTCTTGCTTAAAGCCAAGCTTAGCAAGTATTTCTTCTGCATAGGCCGGACCCTCCTGCTCCTGAAGCTTACCGTTGCAGTTACCGTATTTCTCCATGGCAACTTTGATTCCGATATCATGTACCAGGGCAGCTGCTTCCAGAATCTCCTGCTGGTCAGGGGAGATATGCTCCATCGTTCCGATTAATCGTGCAAATTCATATACCTTGATAAGGTGCTGGATTAACTCCGGCTCTCCTGTGTCAAATAGGAACATTTCTAATTTTAGATGATCTATTTTATTCATAGCTGCCTCCGTTCCGTTGTTAGCCTCTATTCTGACATAACAGCAAATTTATGTCAAATAGAATTGCTGACCCATAATCCGAGTAAAGCGCCATAAATAATGGAGCTATAGCGGTTCGAGGTAATGGGACATCTCCCGCTCGGACAACCGACTTTTTTGTAATAAAGATACCCCAGTATACCGCCGATCAAGGCCCCGATGAACATTTTTAAGAACATTGTTTTTCCTCCCATACATTAGATGATACTGGCAATTATAGCGGAAGGAGGATGCTGCCTCAGTGATATAATCACTGCTGCAGAGCACTTTCGTGTTCAATCTGCAGCAGTAATGTGTGATGTAATTCGGTATTCCTCAGCTATGTATTGATTACTTTTTCAGCTCCTGGCTGCCGGTTACTTTACTTGTATCATCCATGGAGAAGGTTGATTGTGCTTCCTCTGAGGTAAAATATACATTTCCGTCAACGGTAGCATCGATCAGCTTGAAATTAGCAACGGATACATTTAAATCCCCTTTAAAGGTACCGTGCTGAATACTTGCTTCGGGGCTGGTAATGGTTAACTTTGGAGCAGTTAAGGTGTATCTGGCCGTAATGTTTCTGTCCTTATCCTGTGAATACAGGGCGATTTTACGTTGAAGGAGCTCATTGCCGTTGTCATCCTTTTTACCGTTTTTGAACTCGCCTTCCACCAGAAGGTCCTCATTAACAGTTAAATCACTGGTAATTGCAATAATCCAGGTTCCATTGCTGCTGATGGCTTTTTTGAATGCATCAGCGGTGTTAACAATCGAGGCACTGCTGACAGCGTCCGGTTTTTCCGCAGTAGTTTGATCTGATTTATTAGAACTGCATCCGGTCAGCAAGGTAACTAGTAATACAGATAATAAGGTAAGCTTTGCGATTGTCTTCATATAATTCTCCTTTCGTGTTAAATATTACTAGACCAATATATACCTATATGGCGAACATGAGTGTAGCCATAGCTACAATTCGTGATGGAGTGTTTTGCATACTTCTTGCTGTCTTTTAATAAATGCAGGTATAATCTGGAAATATTATTTGGCTTGTATTATAATGTACATTACAGTTAACTTACCTGCATTATTTAATCCGGCCGGATATTTAATTGACACAAAAATTCATCTAAATTAGGAGAATAACTATGAATGCCCAAAATGCCCAGAACGAGAAAGACTCATTCTTCCGAATGATACTAAGAATGCTTACTTATACCCGTAAATTCCGCTGGCTAATGTATACGTATTTGGCAGTTTCTTCACTCAATACATTGATCAGTCTGGCTTTTGGATATATCATCAATCAATCGGTCGGATCCGTAATAGATCATAAATCCAGTGTTCTATCGGTACTGATTCTCCAGACAGCCGGAATAGTGACAGCCGGCGTCCTTTTTAAGTATCTTGGAACTTATATTTCCGGAATATTTCGTTCCCGTGTTATGAGCGAGGTTCGGGAACAATCTGTCGGTCATATACAAAAGCTGCCTTTATCCTTCATGGAAAATTTTCATTCCGGTGATCTTATATCAAGGTTCAGCAATGATTTGGAGTCTTTGCAGAAATTCATAGGGGATAGTCTTTTTCAGTTGATTATAGATTTTATTGCGGTTGTTATGACATCGATCTATCTGGCATCCATAAATATCAAATTATTTATTGGTTCGCTTATTATCATGCCCCCCATACTTGTGATTTCCACATTTGTTTCCCGGCCGATGGGAAAGTACTTTAAGGAAGCGTCAGCAGCAGTCGGAAAAGCAAATGCATTAGCGGCAGATACCTATGGCGGGTTATCTATCGTTAAAGCATACGGTTTAGAAGGACACTTTTTAAGTCGCTTTGAAGAGTTCATCAATTCCAGTATCAAATCCAATAGCAGAGGCTTACACCGGTTAAAGTTCATGCCCATTTTCAATATTTTGCTATGGTCGGCTCCATTCACAATCTGTCTGATTTATGGTGCAATCTTATCACTGAATGGAGAAATATCTTCGGGACAGCTTCCTGCTTTTGTATACCTACTGAACAACATTGTCTGGCCTGTTGCCGCCATACCTAGAATTGTAGCCGACTTTCAGCAGTCTATGGGAACTGCCAGGCGTTTTTTTGATATTATAGATACTCCGCCGGAACGCGAAGATGGTATGGATTTTGGTGTTTCTACGGATGAGGAATGTATTCGGTTTCATAATGTCTCTTTCTCCTATGAAAAGGCAAAATCATCAAATGCAGATAACAAGTCTGATGTAAGTGAGGTTCCGGTTCTTAACAGCCTGAACTTTACAGTAAGAAAAGGATCAAAAGTAGCATTGGTCGGAGCCAGCGGATGCGGTAAGAGTACAGTATTAAAGCTGATTGTAGGATTTTATAAGAATGGTACGGAAAATATTAATTTATGGGGATATGAATTAAGTAAATGGAATCTTCATGCGCTGAGAGATAAGATTTCTTATGTATCTCAGGAAACATTCCTTTTTCCCGCTTCAATCAGGTATAACATAGCAATGGGCCGGCCGGATGCTTCTGAAGAAGAAATCCTTCAAGCAGCCAGGGCAGCCAACGCTCTCGATTTTATTCTGGAATTACCGGATGGAATAGATACTTTAGTGGGGGAGAGGGGAATAATGCTTTCCGGTGGTCAGCGTCAGCGATTGGCTCTGGCTCGTGCTTTCCTTAAAAACGCGCCCATTATTTTACTTGACGAACCGACATCTGCACTGGATACCATTTCTGAAGCTCAGATTCAGGAAGCCATGAACCGCATCCTGGAGGGAAGAACAGCGATTATTGTAACCCATCGATTTTCTACCATTAAGGATGTGGATGAAATTATGGTGATGGATCAAGGCAGGATTACAGAAAGAGGTACTCATCTGCAGCTGATCAATACCGGCGGCTTATATACACAGCTTTATAACGGGCAGATTGAAAGGAAGGAAGCAGTATGAAAAAAGTGGATATCAAGGATTACTTCAGTATATTCAAGCTTATCAAACCGAGCAAACCGGCATACGTTGCAATTATTACAATGGATTCTCTTGCTGAAATATCCTTCTACCTACTTATGCCAATCGTTATGAAGCTTATGATTGATGCGGCAGTGAATTCGGACCCTGCAATTTTACATAAAGGAATAGTTCTCACACTTGTTATTTCCGGAGTCGGTATGGTCAGTTTTGTCTCCCTGGAATATTTTTTGTTTTCTTCCTTTTATAAGACTACCTCATTTATCCGAGTAAAGCTGTATGAAAGGCTTCTGAAGCTTCCAATCTCCTATTCTGAGACACATCACAGCGGGGATACCTTGTCAAGGTTGAACAATGATGTCAGAACCATGCAGGATGCATATGGCTGGCCGTTTCGGATGATACTGGTGCGGCTTCTCAGCGGTATCAGCTCTGCAGTGGTAATGTTCTTATTGGATTGGAGGGTAAGTATCTTACTTATAGCCATTGGGTTGCTGTCTGTTCGTATCAACGCCGGACATACAAGTGAAGTCCGCGATAGGAATGATTCGGTTCAAAAAAGTATGGGGCAATTCACTGAAAGTATTTCAAATATATTCAATGGGTTCACGACCATGAAAATTCTGGGGGCAGAGTCGGAGATAAGGAA
>JAEZLY010000126.1 GCA_023414985.1 Bacillota bacterium
GGATAGAAATGGGTTAGCATCCTTTACTATCGTGCTAATTTGATTTTATCTCATTTGTAGTAAAAGGTCTGCAAAGGAGGTAATTTTTTTATGACCAAATTTACAGCTTTATTCAAGTCATCCCTGCAGGAATTCAAAAGTATCAGGTGCATTACCCTGACTGCAATGCTGGGAGCAATCTCTATCATAATCGGAACTTATTTTACCGTTATGGTAGGCAATTCTTTGAAAATTGGTTTTACCTATCTGCCGAACGAATTTCTGTTTTATATGTTCGGACCGGCTGTGGGGGCATTCTTCGGAGCAGCAATGGATGTATTGACCTATATCCTGAAGCCGACCGGACCCTTCTTCTTCGGCTTTACCCTGAGTGCAATTCTGAAGGGACTCCTTTACGGATTTATGCTGTATAAGAAACCGCTGAGTCTGGCCAGGATCTTTATCGCCAATGTGATCAGCCTGATTTTTATCACGCTGTTATTGGACACCTACTGGTTAAGCATCCTATACGGAAAAGCATTCCTTATCTTTCTTTCCGAAAGACTCGTTAAGATTGCGCTTTTGCCTGTGGAGACAATTCTCCTTTATCTGCTGATCAAGGGCGTGGAAGCCAGCGGAATAGTAAGATTGTTCCGTAGTAAAAATGCATAATACAATTTATTAAAACTGTACTATTTGCCTCAGGGAAAGGAGAGTAACTCCGGACTCCGGGGCTTTTCTTTGTCGTACGGTTATACCTTGACAAACCTATGGAGAATGAATACAGTAGATTATAGTAAAATTTATCTTTGATAGAATAATATAGCTGTAAACTGAAAGGAGTTTCATTATGCCATATATCAATACAAAGGTGTCTGTCGGAGTACCTAAGGAGAAAGAAGAGAATATCAAGAAGAAGCTTGGAAAGGCAATAGAGCTGATTCCGGGTAAGTCGGAGCAATGGTTGATGGTAGCTTTCGAGGAGAATTGCTCTCTTTATTTTAAAGGCTCCGCTGAAAAGCCTATGGCTTTTGTAGAGGTTAAGCTGTTCGGAAGGTCCACGAAGGATGCATATCAGAAGCTGACAGCTGAAATAACAACCATACTCAAAGAGGAGCTAAGCATTCCTGCGGACTGTGTCTATGTTACCTATACTGAAGTTGATCATTGGGGATGGAACGGCAATAATTTCTGATTGTAATCCGAAAGGATTGGTTTAGTGACTTGACTAATTAACAAGAAACATGTTAAAATTGGTAATAAGGTATTGTTATGATCTATCAGCCTGTTAAGGAGGAAATCTAATGAAGAATTTGTTAGTGGCACAATCCGGCGGACCTACCGCTGCGATTAATGCAACGTTAGCCGGGGTTTTACAGGGGGTTCGTGCAAGCGGAAAAGTAGATAAGGTATATGGGGCGAAAAATGGTATTGAGGGAGCGATTAAGGATCAACTGATTGATCTGAATGAAATTGTCAGAGATACAAATGCAATGGATACACTGATGTATACTCCGTCCTCTGCTCTGGGTACCTGCCGTTATAAGATGAAGGATTGGCGTAAGGACGAGGAACCCTATAAGAAAATCATCGAGACCTTCTATAAATATGAGATTAAGTATTTTATTTATATCGGCGGAAATGATTCCATGGATACCGTGGACAAGCTTTCCGAGTACTGCAGTCTGAATAACCATGACTTCATTATCATGGGAGCTCCGAAGACAGTAGATAACGACTTAAATCTTACCGACCATAGCCCCGGCTTTGGTTCGGCAGCAAAATATATTGCAACCACGATATCCGAACTCGCTTGTGATATCGGAGCCTATGATATTCCTGCGGTTACGATCGTAGAGATCATGGGAAGAAATGCAGGCTGGCTGACCGCATCAGCAGCACTGTCCAGAGTGAATGGCGGTGCAGGTGCAGACCTGATTTATCTTTGCGAGAAGGATTTTGACAATGCCAGATTTGTCAATGATGTGAAGGAGAAGCTGGCAGTAAAACCGGGAATTTTGGTAGCAGTCAGTGAAGGAGTCAAGGACAGTGCCGGAAATTATGTATCCGATCAGATGTCCAGCGGTGCCGTGGATAATTTCGGACATAAGTATATTGCCGGAGCAGCACGTGCACTTGAGCAATTAGTAAGGAATGAGATCGGCTGCAAGGTTCGCTCCATTGAGCTGAATCTGATGCAGAGAGCAGCAGCCCATATAGCCAGCGAGACGGATATTACAGAATCCCTGATGTTAGGGCAGAAGGCACTTGCCTGTGCCTTGGACGGAGAGACGGGCAGGATGGCTGCGATCAAGAGATTGAGTGATGAACCTTACCGGGTAGAATTTGTCTCCGTTCCGGTTAACGAGGTGGCAAATCATGAGAAGATTGTTCCCATGGAATGGATTACTCCGGATGGACATGATGTGACAAAAGAACTTGTTGCTTATATGAAACCCTTAATTCAGGGAGAGACGAACGTGAAATACCGGAATGGTATTCCGCTTCAGATTAAGTTATACTAATCATTTATGCTGTATATTCCTGAATGGATGACCGGGAATTACATGAGGGCTGCCGTATGAACTACGGCAGCCCTCAACTTATATCTTTTTACCAGAATAACTGGTCGTCAATCTTTACGGCATTTTCCCTATCGTCATAGCCTTTATGGACGGCCGCCTTATAGGAATGGAAATATAGGCGGGAGCCGATATTATTGGAGCCGTTTAAAGCAGCCTTTGCAGCCTTAATAGACAGCTTCTGTGCCCAGGAATTGTAATGATCATAGTTGGCCAGTTGTTTTGCAAGGGAGCCGCTTCTGGCTACCGAGAACTGACCCGGCTGATAAATCACAGCTTTCATGCTATCAGGATACTTGGAGGACTTGATTCGGTTCAGAACAACGTTTGCAACAGCTAATTTACCTTCATAGGTCTGAGTGCCCGCTTCTGCATGCACCAGACAGGCCAGAAGCATTAAATCATCAACGTTATAATCAACACCTTCCTGTTGCTTGATTGCAGTCTCTTCCTTTGCTTTCTCTTCAGCCTGCAGCTGTAACAGTTCGGCTTCCTCTTCCTTAGAGACAGCCTTCTTAAATTGTACAATCAGGTCGATATATTCCCGCATAACATATCCGGTAATATTATCATCTGTAATCTTAATTTTCACCCATTCGTCATCGGTCTCCAGCACAGGATAGACTTCATTGCGGTAGATCACATCCAATTTATCTGATTCTTTATCCCTGGTCTTGCGGACATTGAGACCGTCCGTATCCACCTGGACGCTTCTTTCACCGTATTTTTCAATTAATTCATTATCCGGGATTCCTGTCTTAATAAATTCTGTCTTAACATAACCCTTTACGCTTCCGGATTCAACATAATACCATTCGCCCTTCGTCTTAAGAATCTTTGCGGCGGAATCCTTATAAAGCTTCCCAAGGATCTCACTCTCGGTAGAGGCCTCCGACCGGATATTCACAAAATCATCGGCGATGGAAATACCCATATCAGCATAGAGTGAAGGTTCCTGCTCCTGCTCTTCAACCTCATCTTTCGGGGGTTCTTCGGTGTCGTCTGCATTAGTCTCTCCTTGTGGGTCATCTGCTTTTGGTGACTCTATCGGGTTGGGAGTGGCTGCAGTAATTTCGCCGGTGTTACCTGCCTTGGATTGTTTTAAATCTATTTCTGCTGTCTCTGCAATATTTTCCGTCGGGCCGTTCAAGGTGTTCTCAGGAGGAACTGTCGTACTGTAGGAAAATATCTCAATATGATCGGCATCTGCAGGTGCGGATGCATCTGCAAGAACGGTGGAGGCTTCCTCCGTCTTTGTTTCTTGGGACTTCATGGTGATCCAGGAAGTCGGTATATTGAAAATTGCGGATAGACAAAAAACAGACAAAAAAACTATCGTGGACAGTAAGGCATTCTTTTTCTTATTCATTCCTTTTTCCCTCTGAATAGTTTGATTTGCATTTCAATCGTTATTATACAGGAAAACAGAAGGGAAATCAACTATTTTGAGCCTGGAATGGAAATATATGACAATAACCAACAGTAATAGTAAAAATCCGCCTGAAATCCCTACGGCTATTCCGTAGAAAAACAGGCGGACCTATTGTTCTAAATGTTTATTTTCGTGAACTGCTACCTAACGTATCATTGATCGTCTGCTGAATTCTTGAAGCAACCAGCTCAGCGATCTCGGTAGATTTCATATCTTTATAATCCTCATAATAGAGAGGCTTCAGATAGATGATCTGAACAGTGGTTTTTCTGATACTGCTGATATCGAAGGGCTTAAAGGAATCAATCAGTGCAACAGGAACAATGGGACATTTGGCATTCATCGCACTTTTAAAGCTGCCACCCTTGAATTCCAACAGTTGATTACCGTTTCTGGATCTTGTCCCTTCAGCAAAAATCAGGAAGTTCTCCCCATTTTTTACACGGCGGGTCATATTCATGATGACCTGCATGGATTGCCGGATATCCTCCCTGTCGATGACTTCGGCTTGAAGAAGCTGAATGACCTGTTTCAGAAGAATGGTATTTTTGACTTCCTTTTTCATGACGGTAACCAATGGGCGTTCGTGGGTCTCGATAAAAGCGAGAGCATCAAAAAGACCCTGATGATTCGGAAACATGACATAGCCCGTTTCCTTAGGAAGATTCTCAATCCCGTGACAATCGACCTTCACCCTTCCGCGCCGGTTCACAATCGGGACCAGTTTGTGAAGATAGGCATAACGTGTGGCGGCATCATATTTTTCGGTATTACAAAGCTGTGCAATATGGAACAGCCAATAGGGTAGATTAAGTAAGCTTCGAAGCACCATGAATGCGATTCTCATCAATTAAACTCCCTTCTATGAATTCCTGAACAATAACCTTATTAACCATATCAGATATCTGCTAAATTACATCATAGCCCTTCAGCATCTTGGCGCGGCTGGGATGTCTGAGCTTTCTTAATGCCTTAGCCTCAATCTGACGGATACGTTCACGGGTAACATTGAACTCCTTACCGACTTCCTCGAGGGTTCGGCTTCTGCCGTCCTTAAGTCCGAAGCGCAGGACTAATACACGCTGTTCCCTGTCAGTCAGAGTATCGAGTAACTTAGTAATCTGATCTCTTAGGATGGAATAGGAGGCTGCGTCCTCAGGACCCATCATGGACTCATCACTGATGAAATCACCAAGATGGCTGTCGTCCTCTTCGCCGATCGGAGTATCCAAAGAGATTGGATCTGCGGATACCTTAAGAATTTCCCTAACCTTCTCAATCGGGAGGTTCATGGCGTCTGCCAGTTCCTGCTCGGTTGGTTCTCTCCCAAGCTCCTGCAGCAGGTTACGGGATACGCGGTAGGTCTTATTGATTACCTCCGACATATGTACCGGAATTCTTATGGTACGGGACTGATCTGCGATGGATCTGGTAATTGCCTGACGAATCCACCAGGTTGCATAGGTACTGAACTTATAACCCTTAGTATAATCAAATTTTTCAACTGCTTTGATCAGACCAAGATTACCTTCCTGTATTAAATCAAGAAAGGAAAGACCTCTTCCGACATAGCGTTTTGCAATGCTGACAACCAGTCTTAAGTTCGACTCTGCAAGCAGCTTCTTGGAATTCTCATCTCCATCGACAATTTTCTTAGCAAGCTCGACCTCGTCTGCAAGAGTAAGCAGCGGGTAACCGCCGATCTCCTTTAAGTAGAGATGAACCGGGTCATCTGACATGGAATAGGAGGAATTTGTCAAGGCTTCTACTTCGGATTGTACATCCTCGGAGTCTTCGTCCATCTCCAGCAGGATATCGTCCGTCGGCTCTTCCTCGTCGGTGCTGCTTAAAACAACGACATTATAAGCTTCCAGCCTTTCATATATCTTATCTATCTGATTATTATCTAGATTCAGTTCACTAATCAGGGTATGAACCTTTTCCGCTTCAATGATACCCTTCAGCCGATTGGCAAAAG
>JAEZLY010000130.1 GCA_023414985.1 Bacillota bacterium
GTAGTTACGAAGGATTTCCCTACCACTGTGAAGCTTGCCAAGGCAAAGCCGGTATACGAGAATCTTCCGGGCTGGAAGACAGAGATCAGGGGTATCAAGGAATATAAGGATTTACCTGAGAACTGCAGAAAGTATATTGAATTCATCGAGAAGGAGCTTGAGGTTCCGATTACTATGATCTCCAACGGACCCGGAAGAAATGAGATTATAAGAAGATAACAGAATAGAATATAGAATAAAAATATCTCCCGGATTTACTATCGGGAGATATTTTTTGACATCCGGTATGTCCTATGATACGATAGACATGCATTACGGACTAAGAAGGAAAGGTAATATACATGAATTTATTAACTGTAGAGAATATGAGTAAAAGCTATACGGAACGTATGCTTTTTGATCATGTTACATTTGGAATCGGAGAGGGAGAAAAGATCGGAATCATCGGTATCAATGGAACCGGGAAATCCACCCTCCTTAAGATAATCGCAGGCTTAGAGGAACCGGACGAGGGGACGATCACCAAGGGAAAGAAGGTCAGGATTGGATATCTGTCCCAGACTCCGGAGTTTGATTACAAGCAAACGATATTGCAGAATGTCGTACAGGGCCAAAAAGCGGAAGAGGAATACCGCAATCTGGAAGGGGAAGCCAATGCCATGCTGTTAAAGCTGGGGATTACGGATACTTCTGTTACTCCTGAGAAGCTGTCCGGCGGACAGAAGAAGAGGGTGGCACTGGTACGTACACTGCTAACCCCTGCGGAAATCCTGGTACTGGATGAGCCTACCAACCATCTGGATAACGAGATGGCCGAGTGGCTCGAGGATTATTTGAATAAATTTAAGGGTGCTTTTATTATGGTTA
This sequence comes from Bacillota bacterium, assembly GCA_023414985.1. Classification (GTDB taxonomy): domain Bacteria; phylum Bacillota; class Clostridia; order Lachnospirales; family Lachnospiraceae; genus Mobilitalea. The sequence continues at coordinate 868 of JAEZLY010000130.1, forward strand.
CCCATGACAGATATTTTCTGGATAAGGTTACGAATAAGATCATTGAACTCGATAAGGGTAATATCTACTCTTATCAGGCGAATTACTCTAAATTTCTGGAGCTGAAGGCAGAACGTGAAGAGATGGCACAGGCTACCGAACGTAAGGCGAAAAGCTTATACAGGACAGAGCTGGAATGGATGCAGCGGGGTGCCAGAGCACGATCTACCAAGCAGAAGGCACATATTCAACGTTTTGAGGAGCTGCGTGATCGAAAGACAATCGAAGAGGATAGTAAAGTAGAGATCAATGCTCTCTCTGCCAGAATGGGTAAGAAGACGATTGAGCTGAACAGTGTGGAGAAATCCTTTGGAGACAGGAAGCTGATTAAGGACTTTACGTATATTCTCCTTCCCGGTGATCGGATTGGTATTATCGGCCCCAACGGCTGTGGCAAATCCACGCTGCTCAATATTCTGACAGGTATGCTGTCCCCGGATTCCGGCAGTGTCGAGACAGGAACCACGATTAAGCTGGGATATTTCTCTCAGGAAAACGAATATATGGATGAGAACCTGAAGGTGATAGATTACATCAGGGATACCGCAGAGTATATTCAGACCTCCGAGGGCACCGCGACAGCTTCCCAGATGTGCGACCGGTTTCTCTTCCTCGGTTCCATGCAGTATACCCAGATCGCAAAGCTCTCCGGCGGGGAAAAAAGAAGGCTTTATCTGCTGAAGGTTCTGATGGAGGCTCCTAATGTATTGGTACTGGATGAGCCGACCAATGATCTGGATATTAAGACTCTGACGATACTTGAGGATTATCTGGATACTTATCCGGGAATTGTCGTGACCGTATCCCATGACCGGTATTTTCTGGACAGGATTGCCACACGGATATTCTCCTTCGAAGATGGCCGAATTAAGCAGTATGAAGGCAACTTCACCGATTATAAGCAGGCAAGGAACGACAGTGCTGAAGAGGGCCAAGGAATCAGTAATAAGTCTTCTTTCATGACGGATTTGGCTGAGGAACAGAAGGCAGCCAGCATGGCTACCTGGAAGCAGAAGAGTAATAAACCGAAATTCACTTATCAGGAGCAGAAGGATTTTGAGAGCATCGACGAAGATATCGCGAAGCTCGAGCAGCAGCTGGAGGAAACAGATCAGGCAATTGCGAAGGAGTCTACGAATTATTCCAAGCTTCAGGAACTGATGAAACAGAAGGAAACCCTCGCCAAGGCATTGGAAGATAAGATGGAGCGTTGGGTCTATCTGAATGACCTCGCGGAACAGATCGAAGCTGCGAAGCAGGAGAGATAAATAGAAAAGACCTTCCTGTATAGTAACTCCCTATTGATACGGGAAGGGTTCATTCTAAGGAGGAAGCTGTATGGGTTTAGATATTTTTCAGCTAGTAAGTTGTTTGATTATCCCGGTGTTAATGCTGTTCTTTGGTCTAAAATTCAGAAAAAAGGGACCGAGCAAGATTAATTGGTTTTATGGGTATAGAACTACCATGTCAATGAAAAATAAAGAGACCTGGGAGTTCGCGCATGAATATTGCGGAAGAGTCTGGAGAAGATGGGGCGCTATTATGCTGATCGTATCCATGCTCCTCTGCATCACCACCTTAAGAATTAGTGAAGACGGTCGCGGAATCGTAATATTGGTGTCGGTAACCGTACAGACAATCTTGCTGGTTGTCTCTATTTACCCTGTGGAAAAGGCGTTAAAAAATAATTTTGATCAGGACGGTAATCGAAGAATAGTAAGTTAATTCTCTTCCTTGTACAGGGTATAATAATCCGCTTCGATATCCTCCATCCGCTTACCATACCAGAACTTTACGTCATCGAGAGCTTTGTTATAGATGGCTTTACCGAGGTTGTCCAGGAAGAAATCAAGGATATTCTCAGAGGCTATGATACCAAGCTTTTCGTCCCGTTCGGTCTCAAAATAGTAGATGATTTCTTCCTGCAGCTTTTTCCTTTCTTCACTTGTCAGGTTAATCCCAAGGGGAGCAGGCTTTTTCATCATTAAATTCACACTCCTTTTCAATGTAATTAGTTTATTAATCCTGTTATATAGTATTTCTCTGTGTTTGTAAAGGGATATTACAGAATATAGCAAAAGCAGTAATATAGATTGATACTATGGATAAGCTCGAAATTAAAAAATCCTCTTCAGGAAATACCTTAGATGAAAGGTTACTCCCGAAGAGGATTATTTATATGCACGATTAAATCAATTGTAGCTATTTGTGTGAAATACTGCGGGGATTACGCGGTTTGCTCAAACTGTGAGTTATATAGGTTAGCGTAGAAACCGCCCTTTGCAAGTAATTCGGTATGAGTACCCTGCTCTACGATGTCACCCTCATTCATAACCAGGATCCAGTCTGCATCTCTGATCGTTGAAAGACGGTGTGCGATGATGAAACTGGTTCTTCCCTTCATCAGGCTGTCCATCGCTCTCTGTATCATGATCTCGGTTCTGGTATCGACTGAGCTGGTTGCTTCGTCCAGGATCAGGATCTTAGGATCAGCTAAGATTGCTCTCGCAATGGTTAAGAGCTGCTTCTGTCCCTGTGAGACATTGCTTGCTTCTTCATTCAGAACCATTTGATAGCCATCCGGAAGGGTTGAGATAAAATGATGAACATGTGCTGCTCTGGCTGCTTTGATAACCTCATCATCTGTTGCATCGAGCTTACTATAACGGATATTATCCATTATGGTTCCGTTAAACAGCCAGGTATCCTGCAATACCATACCGAACAGCCTACGGAGGTCGCTTCGGTTGAAATCCTGAATATTGTGGCCGTCGATTAGGATCTCTCCGCTGTTGATATCGTAGAATCGCATCAGCAGCTTTACCATGGTAGTCTTACCGGCACCGGTGGGACCGACGATCGCGATCTTCTGACCGTTATTCACCTTGGTGCTGAAGTCATTGATGATGATCTTATCCGGATTGTAGCCGAAATGAACATCCTTAAATTCTACATTTCCTTCGATTCCTTCGATGGATACGGGATTTTCAACTGTCTGTACCTCTTCCTCTACAGATAGGAATTCAAATACTCTTTCAGCGGCGGCTGCAGTAGACTGGAACATATTCGCAACCTGCATCAGCTGATTGATTGGCTGGGTAAAGAGACGAATATATTGGAAGAAGGATTGAATCTGACCTACCTGGATCTTACCTTTGATCGCAAGATAACCACCCAGAATCGCAACACCCACATATCCGATGTTGCCGATGAATTGCATAATCGGCATCATAAGACCGGAAAGGAACTGGGATTTCCATGCAGATTCATAAAGCTTCTCATTCTTCTCCGCAAATTCTTTCATAGCTTCTTCTTCTTTATTAAATACCTTAACGATGTTATGTCCGCCATAGACCTCTTCGACCTGACCATTCACATGACCCAGATATTCCTGCTGCTGCTTAAAGTACTTTTGTGACTTCTTCACAACCCTGCCTACCACAATTCCGGAGAGCGGAAGGATGATTAAGGCCAGCAAGGTCATCGGAACACTGATCCGCAGCATCATAATGAGTACACCGATAATGGAGACAACCGAGGTAATCAACTGGGATAAGCTCTGGTTCAAGCTGGTACCCAGAGTATCGATATCATTGGTTACTCTGGACAGGATTTCACCATGGGAGGTAGTGTCAAAATAATTCATCGGCATCCGGTGTACCTTCTCGGAGATATCCTTCCGGAATTTATAGGTAACCTTCTGCGCGATACCGGTCATGATCCAACCCTGTACAAAGGAGAACAGAGCACTGACACCGTACAGAGTGATCAGCGTAATCAGGATTTTGGCTACTTTATCAAAATCAATACCGGATCCGCCGCCAAGCTTGCGGATGAGTCCGTTGAAGATTTCCGTAGTGGCATCACCCATGATCGTCGGGCCAATGATTGAGAATATTGTGCTGCCGATGGCAAAAATCAGCATGAACAGAAAGCCAATTTTGTATCTGGCCAGACTGGAAACCAGTTTCTTCATTGTTCCTTTAAAATCTCTGGCCTTTTCTCCGGGCATCATTCCGGGAGGTCCTCCCGGACCCATGCCCATACCTCCCCTTCTCCTTCCTGGAGCAGGTGTCTTAGGAGTTTGTTGTGTGTTATCTTCTCTACTCATAATTCAATTCCTCCTCTGATAATTGGGAAGAAGCAATCTGTTGATATACTTCACAATTCTTTAACAGCTCTTTATGGGTTCCTTTTCCGACGATGCGTCCGTCATCCAGAACGAGGATCTGCTCTGCATTCATGATGGTGCTGATTCTTTGTGCCACGATCAGTACGGTACTGTCAGAAAGCTCTTCCTTCAGAGTCTTACGAAGCTTCGCATCTGTCTTATAATCCAGTGCAGAAAAGCTGTCGTCAAAGATATAGACCTCCGGCTTCTTTGCGATTGCCCTGGCAATGGAAAGTCTCTGCTTCTGGCCGCCGGATACGTTGGTTCCGCCTTGGGAAATCGGAGCTTCGTAACCCTCTGATTTCGCATCGATGAATTCTTCTGCCTGAGCTATTCTTGCAGCAATCTTTACCTCTTCCTCGGAAGCATTCGGAGCACCGAATTTAATATTAGACTCTATGGTACCGGTGAACAGGGTGCCCTTTTGAGGAACAAACCCCAGCTTCTCACGAAGGGAATGTTGTTTCATTCTGGTAATATCCGTTCCGTTCAGAAGGATGGTACCGCCTGTTGCATCATAAAATCTCGGAATTAAATTAATCAGAGTCGATTTACCACTGCCGGTGCTGCCGATAATTGCTGTCGTCTCTCCGGGCTTTGCAGTAAAACTGATGTCGGAAAGGACATCCTCCTCTGCATTCGGATAGCGGAAAGCGACATTCTTAAATTCCAGTAATCCATGTAGTGAAGCACTCATAGGCAGTTCTGCTTCGGGATCCGATATCGTGGTTTTTGTTGTTAATATCTCATCAATACGACCTGCGGCAACTGCTGCACGGGGATAAATGATGGAGATCATGGTAAGCATCAGGAAGGACATGATAATCTGCATCGTATACTGTATGAAAGCGATCATATCTCCGACCTGCATCGAACCGGCATCAATTTTATGTGCGCCGACCCAGATGATCAGAATTGAAGTTAAGTTCATCAGGAGCATCAGGATAGGGAAAAGGAAGGTCATGACACGGCTGACAAACAGAGTGTTTTTCGTTAAGTCAACATTGGCTCTATCAAATCGCTTCTCTTCATAGTCCACGGTACTGAAGGCACGGATAACCGGGAGACCGGTAATAATTTCACGCATAACCAGATTGATACGGTCAATCAGCTTTTGCATCAGCTTGAATTTCGGCATTGCTACAACAAGCAGAATACCGATCAGAAGCAGGATGGAAGCCACTCCAAGGATTAATACCCAGGACATGGAGAGATTGGTATTGACAATCTTCAGAATGCCGCCGATCGCCAGGATTGGGGCATAGATAACGATACGAATCAGGATAACAACCAGGTTCTGCACCTGTTGAATATCATTGGTACTTCTGGTAATCAGAGAAGCAGTGGAGAACTGATCCATCTCACGGTTAGAGAAGGACAGAACCTTGGTAAATACATTGCTTCTTAAGTCACGGCCCATTCTTGCAGCCACTCTGGAGGCACAGAAGGTAACCAGAATTGAAGCAATCATCGCAGCGAGGGCAATGCCGATCATCTTTAAACCGACAAGAAGTAAGTAATTTGTCTGAATTCGATTAATATCCATACCGATTGCGGTATATTCACCCTTGATATAGGTGCCTGCACTTGCAGACAGGATCATGGAAGAAAGGGATTCTGTCTGTTTGCGGATAGCGGTGATCAGGGGGGATCTATTTTCCTCCGGGAGCATGTTCAGGATGGCGAAGATATCATCATTTCCCTGGGTCAACTGCTTCGGAAGATTAGCCAGTACCTTTTCCTTCATGGAAACCGAGGTGGCATTGTCGCCTTCGAAACCAAGTACCAGTATCATAGGAGTGGAGAGGGCATCGGCGACCGCCGTTTCTTCTTCTCCATCCCAGAGCAGAAGAGTTTCCGAGCTTAACGCAGGATATTTATCGAGATAATCGTTCCATTCCTTCTCGGTTACACTATCCTGTGTGAGGGGTGTGTAATGTGGTTCAACCGTATTTTTCTCATCTGCCGTCATGAAAAGGGCCAAGCGATCCATCTCGGATTGACGGAGAACCTTAGGAACGGCATCATTGATACCGTTCTTACCAATACCTACATTGATGATATCGGAGGTATAGGTGGGCAGCGATAAGTCACACGTTGCCTGTAATATCAAAAGGAGCACAACGAAAACAAGTACTGGGCTCGACTTTTTCAAGAATTTTAGTAGCCTAAACATAGAGTTTCCTTTCTTAATTAAAATGTTATTCGCGGGTAGTATTATTTGAGATTGTTACGTGCTTTTTCCATCAGCTGAAGCAGGGTACGTAACTCCTCCTCGCTGAAACCATGAAAGAGCTGATCAATCATCTTCTCTATAAAGAATTCAGAATGTTCAGCGAACTTTCGTCCTTCCGGAGTCAGATAGACGCGCATAATACGTTTATCTGTTTCGTCAGGAACCCGGTAGACCAAATGGTGCGCTTCCAGCTTATTCAGCATGCCTGTGATCGTAGCCGGTTTCACAAAGTTTTTACTGGATAATTCCTTTTGCGTAATTCCTTCATTCGCTTTGATCAAGGAAAGTAATTTGGGCTGTCCGGGATAAATGTGTTTATCTTCCATCTTGTGATAGGAGCGTTGATGCAGCAGCTTCATGATTTCCGTAAAAGCTCCCAGTAACTGCCGTACTTCATCTTTCATTATTTCCGATATCTCCTCCTTAAATCAGTTGTTTCTTCCGGATGCCGGATTAATTCCTTCTGCAGTTAAAATTAATTAGGCACCTAATTAAAACGATAGAATGTATTATAGCATATCGGTTTTGGATGTCAATCACAATAATTCTTAATTTTTTCATAAGATTGTGTAAAAGATTATGCAGGATGAACAGAAAAGTCGGATAGAACAAGAAGAAGGCATAATGAAGGATATGAATTACTGACCATGTTCGAGGATCGTAACCGTACGCTCCTCATCAAATAATTCATATTTAAAGTCCTCATAGCGCCAGTTTGAAGGCAAGGGAGCACCGGCACTTTGCATGCTCGGCGCATTAAATGTGATCTGCTGAAAAGCTGTATTACGATTGGAATAATGCTCAACGTTGTATTTTGCGTCGAAATCATAATACGTTATCCCGGTGTATTCCCTTAACGATTTGGGAAAATATACACGGATCCCGACCTCATTATTATGGAAGCTGTAATTCCTTAAGACTACATATACATCGATTACCGTAGAATTATTCACCTGACTCAGGGAAATATTAGATTGTTGAATATCCACAGAATTGATCCCATCCTTGGCTGCGGAATGGTAAGCGATTCTGGTAAAATCGAGGAACAGACCCATGATAGGAATAAGAATCAGAATAATATACAACAGCCCAATCAATTTGATATGTCTTCGGAACCGTTCGGTCGTCAGGATGCCAAAGGAGGCCGCGATGAACAGAATTAAGGTCAGAATATTCGCCGGATATACAACACTGCTGCCAATATGTATAGGACGAAACAGATAGTCCATGATAGAGTAGGAATCATGCGGAAGTCGATAAGACAAGGCTTTGGCTGCGAAAAGCACACAAAGAGACAGAATTAGTTTCCTATTAACTTTATTCATTTGAAACAGCCTCTTTAACATTCGTTCAACCACCTGACTCTCATAATACTGACGTGATCATTATACAGTATTTTACATAGTGTGACTACTATAATTTACCAATATTAATATTCTGTAAAATAAGTAGAATTAATGGAACATGAAAGGAAGGCAGGTATATAGATTTATCTTAAAAATTAACGAAATAACAAAAAAGGATAACAGGAATCCCGAACAGATGGGAGACTGTTATCCTTCTCTTTATTATATATGAACTAATTAGCTTAATATCTCCAACAGGGTATTCAACAGTGTATCGTTGGTCTCCGGTGTCATGAAGCAGAAGCGGATAAACTTATTATTGAGGAAGGGGAAGGTGGAACAATCCCGAATCATCAGACCTTTGCGGATGGCAGCCTCAAATAAGTCCATGGAGGTGACCTCCTCCTTCAGAATCTTCACAAGGATAAAGTTGGCGGTCGGAGGATAGTATTTCACATGACTGCAGCCATCCAGCAGCTTGCAGATCCGTTGCCTTTCCTTTGCGATCAGAGTACGTGTCTCTTTGATGTATTCCTCATCCGTGAACATAATCTCTCCTGCAATTGCAGCCAGACTGTTGATGGTCCAGGGATTTTTTCGTTGATTGATTTCCTTGATCAAGTCCGTATTTCCGCAAATCGCATAACCGAGACGCAGACCGGGAGCAGCGAAGAACTTCGAGATACCCCGAAGGATAATTACATTGTTATAATATCCGGTCAGGGGAGCGGAGGTAATCTTTGCGATGTCCTCAGCGAATTCCACATAGGTTTCATCCACCATGACAAAGATACCCTTCTGTTTACAGATATCGAGGATCTTGCGCATATCATTTCTGGTAATCGCTGATGAGGTGGGATTATTCGGATTACAAATGACAAGCAAATCCACGTCAGCGGTCAATTCCTGCTCCAGAGACAGGATATTGAGGGTAAAGTTACTCTCTTCTTCCAGACGGTAATATCGGGTAGTTCCGCCACCCAGAGATACCTCACGCTCATATTCTGAATAAGTAGGGCCAATGATTAATGCTTTTTTCGGATGCTTAATCTGGATAAACAAGGAGATCAACTCGGTGGAACCGTTACCCACGAGGATATTCTCAATATCCGTATGCACATAATCAGCTATCTTTCTGCGAAGGGAAGTGTATTCTCTGTCCGGATAACTCATAATGGCATCGACTCGTTCGGAAAGAGTCGCCTTAAGCTTCGGTGAGATTCCGAGAGGGTTGACATTGGCAGAAAAACTAACGATATCCTCTTTTCTTATCCCATAAACCTTTTCAATGGTTTCTAAGTCGCTTCCGTGAAAATGATCTGAATGCTTAATCATGTGATTCCCTCCCGATTTATGATAAATACTGGATTTTTTTCTGGTGTTGAATTATAATGATTACAAATATTATAGCCTATATTTATGAAATTGCAATCATGATTAGAGTGTCAAAGTGAAGCACAAATTTTCAGAGACGATCTGGGGTGATAAAATGAAGGAAAAAATCGAGCGTTTTTCAAAAGGTGATTTTGAATATGAGCTTCCTTTTATTTGCCTGACCGATGAGGAAATAAGGTTAACAGTAGAAGCGGGTAAGATCTATGAGGGCAGTTTTACTGTCAGTAACAGCGCTGATCGGGAGATGGAAGTGATGATTTACTCCTCCAGCCGCCTGCTGCAGATTAAGACGCCTTCCTTTCTGGGCAGTACAAATACGGTTATCTATTCCTTTGATGCGTCTTTTCTAAAGGCGGGAGAGACAATACAGGGAGACGTCTGCATCGTCAGTGATTGCGGTGAGAAGACGCTTCCTTTTTATGTTCAGATTGAAGTTGCCAGTGTAACTACTTCTCTTGGGAAGATTAAGGACCTATTTCAATTTACCAATCTTGCGAGAATGGACTGGCCGGAGGCAAAGAAGGTCTTCAAACTGGATATCTTTGAAAATATCTTCCTCGCGAATGAGGAACGTTATCGATATATATACCGTTATCTGACCAAGAGTCTTTCTACCAGTCAGGCACTCGAAGAGTTCCTGATCGCCATACATAAGAAGGCCATGATCAGACTGACAGTGGATAAGACGCAAGTGGATTATTTGGTTACTGAGGAAGGAATTACGGATCGAATCCAATTAACTAAGGATCATTGGGGCTATGCAGAAATCAGAGTCAGTACGGATGCCGAGTTTATCCAGCTGGAGCAGAAATGCCTCTGGGCTGACCGATTTATCGGCAATACCAATCAGGTCTCCTTCTCAATCGATCCAAAGCTTCTTCGGGCAGGGAATAATTTTGGACATATCTGGATTAAGACAGCCTATCAGACAATTACCGTCGATGTCAGATGTAAGTGTAGAAATGACAGGAACAAATTATCGGAGCACCGGTTGAAACAGAAACTGGAGTTCCAGATGATGGATAATTATCTGAACTTTCGCTTGGACCGCATTAATTTAATACAATATATCGAAGAGACAGAGACAATTCTGAGTGACTTGACAGATAACGCCGGCAGTATATTCAAAGAACTGGTAAAGACTCATCTTGCTATTATCTCAGGGAAGACCGGTCTCGCAGAAGAGCTGCTGGGTGATTTCGCATTAAGTGAAGCACTGCTTAAGAGAAGATCTGTTTTTGAATACTGTGCATATCTGTATCTGAAGGCTCTCTTTCAAAAAGAGGAGGAGGCTGTCAGGGATGCCGCAGCGACGATTCGGTTTTATTATGAGAATGGCAGCACGGACTTTAGAATTCTATGGTTCCTATTGAATATGGACAGCGCTTATTCAAAGTCTTCCTCAAGAAAACTGAAGGATATCAAAGAGCAATTCGAAGCCGGCTGCCACAGCCCGATTCTGTATTATGAGGCAGTGTGCATCTTCAATCAGGAGCCGGTGCTTCTGCGGGAACTGGAGGACTTTGAGATACAGGTAATGAACTATGGGATCAGGAACTGGATTATATCCAGGGAACTGTCAGCACAATATACTTATCTGGCCAATAAGAAAAAGAGCTTCCATCCGGTTATCTTTCAGGGGTTGATTAAGCTGTATGACGAATTCGATGATCCGGAGATTCTATCTGCCATCTGCTGTATTCTGATTAAGGGGATGAAGAGGTCTGAGAAATATTTCGAGTGGTATCGGCTTGGTGTAGAAGCACAGCTTCGAATCACAGAGCTTTACGAATATTACATGTACTCCGTCAGTCCGGCTATGGAAGAGCCCTTGGCATCACCGGTACTTCTGTATTTTATCTATAACAGTAATTTAAGTGATTCAAAAAAGGCCTTTCTTTATGCCAATATCATAAAGAATAAAGATAAGAATGAGTCAATTTATCGTACGTATTTTAAACGTATGGAAATATTTACGGTTAAGATGCTGGAGCAACATCAGATCGACCGTGATCTGGCGGTGCTCTATAAAGAATTTCTGAATAAAACTTCCCTGAATGCTGAGCTTTCGAGGCATTTGCCCTATCTCCTGTACAGACAGGAGCTGTTCTGTGATAATCCCAATATGGTAGGAGTCACGGTCATCCATAAGGAACTCGGAATAGAAGAAAATCAGACCCTGTCTCAGGGACATGCTCAGATAGACCTGTTTACAGGGAATGCGGAGGTTTTTCTTACCGATAGCTTCGGTAACCGCTATGTAGAATCTGTGGATTACACGGTAACACCTTATCTCCCGGCAGAAGAATATGAGAATTATTGTCTGGAGTACAGTAATCACCACATGCTGCTGTTGCACCTGTTTGACCGGTATCAGAGCTATCGGATCATCAATGACAGCGCCATTGCCCTGCGTAGACAGGTATTGCAGATCGAAGGGCTGATGAAGGAATATGAAACAGAGTGCTGCCAGACGTTGGTTGAATATTATTATGAGAATTATCAGGATGAACAGCTGGAGTATTATTTAAACCGAATTGACTTGAATGCCCTAAAACCGGCAGACCGAACCAAGTACTTGGAGTATATGGTGACCCGTTCATTATACCCGAAAGC
>JAEZLY010000225.1 GCA_023414985.1 Bacillota bacterium
GGAGAGACTATACCAGATTTATCATGCCCTGCTAAGCATGGCCCTGGGTTGGGCATTAACCCTGATGATCAACCAGTATTATCAGCTTAAGGTATCCATTTTCCTAAGCGCATTTTTATCCTTCCTGCCGGCTCTGCTGATTTATCTGATCGATTTGAATAAAAAGAGTGCGATTACCTATCTGTTGATTGCAAGTATCATTCCGATTCTGGCATTGATTTTCTGGGCAAAGAAATTCAATCCGCTATCCTGGCTTAGGGAGTATACAGGCTGGATAGCCGTCTACGATGGCTCGGAGGAATTGTATTCCATAAAGTTTGCGATATTTACGATGTTCTTAGTAGGTTTTCTTGGTGTATTGCTGTTTTTTTTACTTACGAAGAAACAGCTTCTGAAGGTAATATTGGCAGTTGTCATCTTTGCTTCCTTAATTATTCTAAGTATCAGTCAGTCTGAGATCAGTAAGGCAGTTGTCTGTATCAGTGCCTTTTATATCCTCTCCATTCTGGTAGAATGTTATGGCATTCTATATACGCGGAAGGCAGGTAAGCAGGAGAAGAAGGAAAGCATTCTCTACCTTGCACCGATCTGCCTTATGATTGCTGTTCTTGCTATCGCGCTTCCCTCAAAGCAGGAGCCGATACAATGGACGATGGTGAAGTCAGCTTATAACAGTGTAAAACGGCAGATTGAAATCTGGAAAACAGATTTAGACTACTATTTCTATAATCAATCCAGCGAATTCGGAATCAGCCTCACCGGATATTCGGATAATAACGGAGAGCTGAACAGTAAGGGACGTACCTTGATCAGAGATAATAATGTGGCGTTAAAGATCAAAGGGGATGCAACCAGCAGGCCGATATATCTGATCGGTTCTGTCAGTGACGTCTATACCGGCAGCAGCTGGGAGAAAAGCGCAGAAGAAAGTCTCCCTAAGGAAGAGGATTTTAAACTTGATTTTATGGAGCTTTCCTATGCTCTGGCAAGACAGGATAAGGAAGTATTGGAGAATAACCGGTTTGTAAACCGGGTTAACTTTAAAGTCCTATATAACAACATTAAGACAAAGTCCTTCTTCTATCCTTTAAAGACCAGCAATTTCCGAACCCTTGAGAATATCAGCAATCCTCTGACCGAGAACCCTAATATTATGTTCGAGAAGCTGCGAGGGCGAGGAACAACCTATGAGACCGGATTTTACGAATTAAACCTCCAGGGAGAGGCATTTATCAGGATGCTTGAAGAGGCGAATGACTTCACCTATGATAATGCACCCAGTGTAAAACTCGATTCTCTGGATTATTTAAAGGAGGACATCCTAAGCCAGAGTAACGCGAAGCGTCTGGAGTACCGTTGGGATTTCTACGAGGTGCTGGGGGATCGGGCTGATTTAATCAAGAGGACCTATACGAAGCTTCCGGATACACTTCCTGACAGAGTAAAGGAGCTTGCGGAGGAGATTACCAAGGGTTATGATACCAAATATGATAAGCTGAAGGCAATCGAAGCTTATCTAAATCAATATAAGTATACTTTATCACCGGAGAAGGTTCCGCAAGGGGATGACTTTATAGACTACTTCCTGTTCGAGAGCAAGGAAGGCTATTGTACCTCTTATGCAACAGCTATGGCTGTACTGGGAAGATGCATCGGAATACCGACACGTTATGTGGAGGGCTTTGTGGTCCGATTTAATAATCAGGATAAGAAAGGGAGGTACCTCGTGAAGAACAGCCAGGCTCATGCCTGGGCAGAAGCCTATATCGAAGGTGTTGGCTGGATTCCCTTTGAAGCGACCGCCCCCTTCTATAATACAAGATATTCCACCTGGGCAGACTTACAGCAGGGAGTACCGGAGGTACCGGAAGGCTATCTCAATCACTATGAAGGTAATATCGATGCATCGACATTGCCAATCCCGAACGGTGAGATACCGAAGCCTACAAAGAAGGTCGAAAAGGTGAATGAGGTGGTATATGGAACAGCTGTAACACTGGCAGCAGTATTTATCCTACTCAGCCTTTTCGTGATTTATTACAACGGATTGAAGCTCCGTTACCGGAAAGTGTATCATAAAGCAGACTCCGGCAAAAAGATGTATATGATATTCCTCCGAATTCTTGCCTTGCTGAAGCAGGAGGGCTTTGATTTAGAGGATCAGGAGACAATACAGATGCTGGCAGACAGAGTGAAGGATCATTACCTGTTCAATAAGATCCTCTTTCTTGATGTGGCGAAAATCTTCATGAGATATCGGTATGCGGAGGAACCCGTTACGGATAAAGAACTGGAACGGGTGGTTATCTTTCAGGGCGGACTGGCTGAACTGCAGCGTGAAAAGCAATCCAGAGCAAAGCTTTGGCTGAATGAATTCATCTTCCTGATGAAAAATCGTAACCAATAGTTATTTGGTCAGATCTGCGAGCGTTGTATCGGTATAGTAGTAAGTCAGGATATCGGAATAGGTACGTTCCTCACCTGCCATAGCATTCGCACCATACTGGCTTAAGCCGATTCCGTGTCCGACACCATTGCAGATAATACGGGCCTTATTCTCATACTTCTCAAGATAGAAATGGTTAGAAGCAAGACCAAGAACCTTGGCAAATTCCTCACCGGAGACGGTCTGGCTGCCAAGGTTTATTTTTGTTACATAGCCCGCACTATCCCTGCCGGCTACGGTAATCTCATCAAAAAACTGATCCGTCGTCAGAGTCACATCGGTATAATATTTGGTTAAGGCAGTAATCAGATCAGGCAGTTCATATTCCCGGATGGACAGATAATCCGTTGAGGTAACATCCTCCTTGCTGGGAACACTGACCAGATATGGGATATCTACACCCCAGGCTTCCGAAGCATTGCGGGTGTAACCGGACCCGGTATCAAAAAACAGAGGGAGAATTAAAGAATCCTGATATAGGAGAACCTTATCCTTGGTCCCATAGACGGCATTTTCCAGCTTAGAATAATATTCGCTGTAATTTTCCTCACCCCAGTAATTCTTCAGAGAATCCGGATTTAGGTAAGAAAGACCCAGTTCAGTGGTAGAGAATCTGCTTTTACCCGGAGAATTCTCTGCCAGCTTAGACATATTATAAAGGGCATAGGTTCTGGCAATGACAGCTTGCGCCTTCAGCGCTTCCATCCGATACGAAGCGGGAATATTGGCAGCGACAACACCAATCAGGTAGGAGTCAAAAGGGATCGTCTCCTTATTGCCGTTGATCTCATAATAGACAGTATAATTCATGGATTCCAGAAAAGCATCACCGCTGTTATGCTTGACAAGCAAGGTCAGGATGAAGGGAAGGACGAGGACTGTCACACTGACAATCAAGGTTTTAATCAATATTTTTTTCATATGGCAGCACACTCCGATAAATATCATATTATTACAGTATATTTACCGGAAAGGTGCTTTATGTTACCAATGATCAGATCAGGCACAGGTTAATGACTTACCCTGGCAAGCAGCTCATCAAAATAGCCATAGAATTCCTCCTGATTGGCCAGCTGTACATTGTGATCCGGATGGCTCATGACATGGGCAATGCAGTCGGGAATAAGGGACTTCATCCTATCATAATCCTTCTTCGGGAGTACGACGTAATTACCCGCACTGATCAGGAGGACTGGACAGCGCAGCTTTGGAAGCACGTCATACCAGCTTTTATAATACTCTGCATTGGCTATGGTAGCCTGTGGGCTGAAGCGTAGGTTATACCCTTCCACAGTCTCATACAGATTGTTCAGATAATACTGGTAACTGAATTCGGAATCAGTGGCCAGGCGGATATAGGACATCGCTTCCTGCAGGCAGGAAAATGGAACGGGCAGCCCTTCCAGCATGGGCGCTTCCGTGGACAGGTGCTCCAGCGGCAGTGTACTGATGTGATCCGGGCCGTCAGCTGTTCTGTCAAGAAAAGCTACCGCCTGAAAATACTCCGGCTTCCTGTCGATGCAGGCAGCAGCATTGGAGGCTCCCATAGAGTGGCCAACTAAGATGATGTCCTTCAGCTTCAGATATTCTATCAGTGCAAGGGCATCCTCTGCCATTTCCTCCGAGCTATAGTAAGAAATCGGTTTGCTGCTGAGTCCGTGACCTCTCTGGTCGGGAGCTATGATGCGGTAATACTTTCCATAATGCTGCATGAAATGGTACCAGACCTCAGCCCGGCCGCCTCTTCCATGCAGACACAAAATAACCGGCTTATTTTCTGTTTTTGTATCCAGGTAGAATAAATCAATGCCGCCGAGTGTTACGACTGCTCTGTGTATTTTGATATGTTCCATAATATCCTCCATTCTTTCTAATACAATTTAACATCATGAATCCTTAATCCTGAATTCAGATTAGAATAGAACACTGCTTCAGGGTTTTACTGCTTAATGGAAAACGAAAAACGATAGAAACGAAATAGTTTGACATCAAACTAAATAGATAAAAAAATTAAAAGTTATGATAAATCTTCAATAAAATCTGCAGTAATTCCTCCTTCTCCTTCTCGGTTATACCGCGATAGACAAGCTCCATCAGGTCTTTAGAGATGGAATCAAACATGGGTTTTAAGGCCTTCCCGCTCTCGGTCAGTGTAACGAATATGACGCGGCTGTCCTTTGTATCCCTGGTCTTCTCAAGGTAACCAAGCTTAAGCAGCTTATCCACTAAGGCTGTTACCGTGGATTTGTCCTTACCGATTTTTTCGGCAAGCTCTTTCATCGTGAGGGCTTCACTTTTTAAAAGCGCAAAAAGAATATCTCCGTGGGAGGGAACCAATCCGGTCACTCCCCAGCGATTCATCTCGCCAATAATATATCTGTTGGCGCTTTCCCTTATTTTTGAAAGTAATGAGATGATGTCTTTCGTTTCCATATTCTGATTATAGTTTGATATCAAAGTATTGTCAAGGGATTTTATTTTTATTTACCTAATTGTTCCTTCAGGAGAGGAAGAATGTCCTCGATCCCCTTACTTCCGAGATAACGCAGCTTGACCACAACATGCCCTTTCCGCGCGAACAGATCAAGGGAATTCTCTTTGTAAATATAATAAGCCTCATCAAATTCGGGAACCTCCAGCGTAATCAGATTTACAGTTCCCTTGGCATTGGGTATCTGCTCATAGTTATATATGGTATTCCGGACGAATTCCTTCAGAATTGGTTTTGCAAGAAATTTCGGACCGAGATTTATAGTAACCTCCTCCAGAAAGGAGGAACCAACTGCAGCGCCGGTGCTATTCGGATCCGACTCCACGGGATGGGATTCGGATAATACATACTCTGTATAGAAGATGGAAGGTTTCTTTAAAAAGAAAAGGGTATCAAAGCCTTCGGCGGAATCAGAGGATTTTGACTCTATGTCGGAGAGATGCAGCAAAGGTACTTCCTCTGTAGCTGTTACGGGAGGTTTCTCATTATAATATCGGAAAGTATGTCGGCTGCCGTATAGATCGGCACCAATATTGATCAAAAGCATCGAAGTTAGGACGAGAAGAACGGCGCAAGCTGTTCTATGGTATTGTCTCCAGGGCATATGATGATTGAATTTTCTGCCCTCCAGAAATGCTTGGCGGAGCTTACGAAATTCAAAGGTATTCTTAAGGCTATAGGTAATCATAGTAGCGGCCCCGGTCAGCAGAAACAGGAGAGACAGAAGGCTGGAGATTGTATTTAATAAGGGAAAGGGGCTGGATAAAATACTGACATATAAGAACCAGAATAAAGTGATGGCTAATACTGCCATGGTGGCATAGGTCATCGTAAAGTTTCTGGTTACATAATTAAAGTTCATACCGGATTGAATGATCTCTTCCTCAGCAGGGGAGGTATTCTGCTTGGTATCGTGGCAGAAGATGGAGTATTCCGAGATCGTATTCACATAGGTCCAGCCGGATTTTTGATATTTGGATCTTGTCTCCTCCGATACGGGATTACCGATAAATTGAATGCGGTATTCCATTTCTCTCGGCTCACTTACGGTAAAACGGTTGTATAAACGACCGGCTTTCTTGAGAATCAAGCCCTTTCCGGCCATATCACTGAGCCAGCTCTCATAGGCACAAAAGTCGGTTAATGAAATCAGGTTGACTTTACGTTTTATTTTGCTCATCCTGCACCTCCGTGGTTCTGCCTTTCAATCACAGGAAACCATAGATAAGAATATCATTTGTTACCATCCGGGTCAAGGCTCTATCGCTGGAGGAAGGTAAAAATATCGGAAAACGAGCTGTTCCCGGACTGCTCGAAGAAAAAATATTTATTGACGATACATATAACATATGTTACTATTAACCCATAATACATATGTTAATAGTAACATATTATATTAATTGAAAGGGTGGTAAATATGAAAACAAAACTTGCATTTAAGAGTCGGGAAGGGAAAGAGGAAATCATGAAGCTGTACGATCTGGCATTGGAGCAATGGTACACACCAAACGAAAAGCTTTCTATCCGGACCAGATACGGCGAGACCTTTGTAATTGCAGCAGGGGATCCATCAGCACCTCCGATCCTATTACTACACGGTACAGCCATGAACTCAGTCATGTGGCTGAGTGATGTATATGAATATGTTAAGAGCTATCGCGTCTATGCCATCGATGTACCCGGGGAGCCGGGAAAGAGCGATGAGAGGCAGCAATCTTTAAAGGGAACGGAGTATGCACAGTGGCTTTCGGATGTTTATCAGGGGCTATCTCTTAAGAAAGCATACCTGGCCGGGATTTCTCTGGGAGGCTGGCTTTGTCTGAAATTTGCAGTAGCTTATCCTGAGAAGGTATCTGGCCTGGTGCTGATTAACCCCGGCGGTATTGGCCCCCAGAAGAAGCTGTTTCTCATTCTTGCCCTGATACAGCTTATGAAGAGTAAAAAGGCTTCAAAAAAGGTCAGCACTAAGGTCAACACGAAGGTCAATGGTAATCAGGATATTCCGGACGTGGTGCTGCGGTATCAGAATCAGATCAACAAAAATTTTAATTTCAGAACAGGCGCACTGCCGATCTTTTCGGATCACGACTTGGGACGTTTAACCATGCCGGTACATCTCTACGTCGGCGGTAAGGACATCATATTTCATTCTGAAAAGACCGTGAAGCGGCTCAGAAAAAATGTGCCGCATGCTCGAATTCATAGTAAGCCGGAGGCAGGACATGTACTGATACAGCTGACAGGTGAGATTATGGAGGAACTGGAGAGGAATTAGTAAGGTCTGATTTGTGAAACGACACAGCGACAGAATTCAATATCTATAATAACACCCATAATACTCAAATTCCCGCTTGTTAGAATATGGTAAATCGTTTAGAATAAAGGAGAGAACGAAGCATATTAATAATTCAGATTACAACGCAGAGAGCCAATGAGCAAAGGACTGTCAGGGTACTCTGCGTCATGAGGGAGGGTGTGACTGTATGAAGAAAGGCTGGATAGCCCTAATCGTGGGGATTCTGGGGATTGTTATGATCATTGGACTGTATTACTGGACTGCTCCGAATTATGCTGCGGATACGGTAAAGTCAATGACACTGGTTACCTTACCCTCTCCGCCAAAGTATAAGACAATTACTGAGCGAGATGATATCGAGGCTTGCCTGGATTATCTTCATTCCCTGAAAAAATCACCGGCGTTCGACTTTGGTAAGGGCTGGTGGTTTATGATCAGAATCAATTCTAACACAACAATCTCTTTCAGCGGTGAATATGTGAGTTTCGATGGGAGAACCTATAAAATCAAAGATCCGGAGTATGAGGATACGCTTAGAGCACTTTATGACAATATGAAATATGAGGAAAAAGCCTGGTGAGTAATGAACTCACCGGGCTTTCTTTATGGAACTTAGCAAGCGCGAGCAAATAATATCAAGTTAAACCAATGATGTTTAGGGGGTTTGTAAGTATAATCTAGGAAAAGGGGTATGAAAAGATAAGGGTAGCTACTGTTGGAAGGTATTGTTATTGGAGGAGAAAATCGTGAAATTACAGTTTGGAAGGGATTATTTTAAGAATTTGTTCGGTAATAGGGGTAAGAGAAGGCACAATCAGGGAGACGGCCTTTTTATTGGTGGGATACGAGGAAAGCTGTTAGGAGCCTTCGCCATCCCCATTTTGCTTATCATCGCACTCGGTGTGGTATCCTATCAGAAGGCTTCGTATGGTATTGTCAGCAGATTTGAGAGTACGGTTAAGGATACGCTTGAGGCGACGGGAAATTATTTCGATCTGGGCTTCAAGTCGATTACAGCCACTGCAACACAGCTTGCAGTTGAAGATTATGTTAAGGATCCGAAGCAATACGGTTCCATGAAGGGAGTACATAAATCAATAATTGCAAAGCTGGCAGCGGATGAGCTGATCGGTAATATTCATGTGTTTTCTGCGGAGGGAGTGGAAGTCTCCACCAAGACCGGAGCAATGAAGGAGAATGTCTTTGGGGGTTTCGCAGAGACAGAAGAGGGGAAGCTTCTTGCTGAGGAGAAGGCAGATGCTGTATGGATCGGAAGGCATCCCTATATCGATACTGTATTCGATACGGAGCCGTCCAAGTATGCAATATCAGTCATAAAGAAAATATACAATTCAAGCGGTTTCTCCAATCACTCAGGGGATGCGATCGGATATATCGTGGTAGATGTCAATCCCGACACAGTGACAAAGGCCCTGGAGGGCTTGAACTGGGGAGAAGGCAGCTTCAGCGGCTTCATAACAGCGGACGACCGCGAGATGAACAGCAGCGGTAAGGAGGATGCGATTTTCTCTAACCAGAGTTTTTATGAGACTGCGCTAAAAAGTGATCAGACAAGCGGGTATGAAAATGTCACCTTTCAGGGAAAGGCATATGCCTTTGTCTATGCCAAGGCCCAGACCTCCGGTTCTATGATCTGTGGTCTGATCCCGCGGGCAGTCATTCAGAAACAAGCCAGCGATATCAGGGTAATTACCTTCTGGATCGTGGTAATCGCAGCGTTCATCGCTGCACTGATCGGTACCATGATCTCAATGAACTTTTCCGGCAAGACCAAGAAGATGGTCGCTGTGTTAACAGAAGCTGCGGAAGGAAATTTATCAAGACGGGTTGAGATAAAGGGACGGGATGAATTTGGTGTTCTGGCAGAGAATATCAACTACATGCTCAGTAATATGAAACAGCTTCTGGAGAAGGTGACGCTTGTCAGTACAGAGGTAGCTGTCTCTTCCGGTCAGGTGAAGAGGACCTCAGACAGTCTGTACCAGACCACCAAGGAAATTACGCAGGCTATTGACGATATCGAAAAAGGGATGGTAAATCAGACCTCGGATATTGAAAGTTGCCTGAAGGAAATGAGCGTCTTGTCCGACAAGATCGGGCTGGTATATACCGACACGGAGCATATCCAGGAGATTGCCTACGGAACCAGCAGCTTTACCTCTGACGGTATCCTTCTGATGAACGATTTAAATGATAAATCCGGCGCGACTACGGAGATTACGAAAACTGTCATTCAGAACATAGAGGCTCTGGAAGCGGAATCAAAGTCCATTGATAATATCATTCATGTCATCAATGATATCGCAATGCAGACGAATCTGTTATCACTCAATGCATCCATCGAAGCAGCAAGGGCAGGGGAAGCAGGGAAAGGCTTTGCAGTCGTAGCCCAGGAGGTGCAGAAGCTGGCGGATCAGTCTCTAGAAGCTTCCAAAAGGATTCAGGGGATCATCCGTAAGATTCAGGAGCGTACCAAGGACACCGTAATAACCGCAAGGAGTGCCGAGGATATTGTAGGTGCACAGAGCGAAGCGCTCGGCAGATCAATCAGAGTATTTGAAGACATTAACGGAAGAGTCGAGAAGCTTGCCAAGACCCTGAAGGGAATCACCAAGGAAGTGAGTGAGATTGAGGGCATCAAGAATCATACCCTGGACGCCATGACGGATATTTCCTCCGTAGCGCAGCAGACGCTGGCTGCAACCGAAGAGATCAATGCATCCGCCGAGGAACAGCTGGAGGCAGCGAATCATCTGAATATGACGGTAGAGAAGCAGGCAGAATACACAGTAGCTCTGGATGAAGCAATTAAACAGTTTAAAGTAGAAGAGTAGAACATGCAGTACATCGGGTAGTTTAGCAAAAAAGGCAGCAACGGAAACGTTGCTGCCTTTTTTGTTATGGTAATTAATCCTTCTGTAGGCTTTCAATTACTTTCTCCGGATTAATAATCTTCCCGAAGGGATATTTCTTGCCATCACGCTCGATCTCGGTCGTGTCGGCGGTAGCATAGGCTGCTTCAATGAATTCCTGAGGGGTGATATCAGGCTTTACCTGGCAGCATAGGGCGTATAAGCCCGCACACCAGGGAACGCTCCAGCTTAAGCCTCCATTATGGGAGATGGCGTATTCATCTGTTTTCGTAAACCCTGCAATTGTCCTTGAGCCGATCGGGAACATTAAGAAATTTTGATATAAATCCGGTCGGGAATAAAAGTCTTCTGCAACCCAGGAGACAGGCTCATAGGAGCTTAGCTCCTCGGGGTCATTCCCATAATCCCGATCCATTCCGAAGAGTATAAAATTATTATAAAACTCTTCAGTTGAAGTGGTTAAGACAAAGACATTATCTTCATCCGCTTTCTGAATGGCTGCCTGAAGTTCATCGTAGCCCTTATCCTGTCTGCCATAGCCTTTGGAAATCGAGATGACCCGTATTTTCTCATCCTGAGCCAGCCCTTTGTTCACCTCCAATATCCGGAGAACCGCATCTGCCATGATAGAGGCATCAAATTCATAGCCTGTGTCAGTGAAATGTCCAAAGGTCGATGCGATATAATAAAGCCGTGCCTTCGGAGCCACACCGATATCCTTGCCGACGGCGATGCTGGCAACTGCCGGACCGTGCATCTGAGTAGTCTCATCTCCACAGTGTATCCGTTCATAGAATTTGATATTATTCTTATACTGCTCATGTTCCAGCAGAAGTGCCTGGTCAATAATGGCAATGCTAACCCCTTTTCCCGTAATCCCTTTTTTGTGCAATGCCCGTATTCCAAGTCCGGGATTCTTATTGAATTCCAATATCTTCTCCGGATTAAAGCCCTCGGGCAGCTGATCCGGCCAGGTTGTATTGGTATCAAAGCTTAAATCGTTGATGTCCTCCACGACGCTTAAGTCCTCGTTAGAAATATCACAGCCTCTGACATCATACGCGAAAACCTCGTTCTTCACATCAAAGCCCTCAAACTTCCTCCAGCTCCAGCTGGCGGGAAGCTCCTTCTGGGCGATAACAGGTTTCCCTTTTTTAATCATAGAGGTATCGGCTAACACTGTCTTATAAGCGGATTCTCTGGAATCTGTGTGATCACTGTAATCATAGACCGCATAATCTGCCTGATTCATGGTTGGCTGCGGAGTCAGTGGGGTCCCCTTGCTGCAGGAAGCAAGGAAGACGGACAGGACCAACAGCAATGACATAGCTTTTCGTTTCATTTCATTTCCCTCCTTAATAATACGCAATAAAGTGATTGTATTTGTGATAGTTAAATATTTACAATCTCTTTGTGCCATATATTACCACAATACAGGAAAGGAATTCAACAGCATTAAGAAATTAGTAAGAAACTATTAAGGATTATGTTCACTAATCCGTGTTAATGATTATTCTACTGAAAGTAATTTCATAGAATTTTAAATAGGAGCTGGGTATCTGAGGAACTACTTTCTGAATACCGCCAAAGTATTGACTTTGCGGATGAATAGTAACATAATCCAAACTATAATCTGAGAAATAAAATCTTCGAAGAGATACAAACAAGTTCTATATCGCGATAGAAAATATGTTTGGTGCATTTGTTGGGTTATCAATTAATACATTGGGAGGTATTTTATGAAGAGAAAAGCATCTACTAAAATAATTGCGATGCTGGCAGTATTAGTTTTACTGGTTAGTTCCCTGGCAGGCTGTTCTACTGCAGGAAAATCAACAGATAAAGAGCAGGCAGCAGTGACGGATAAGGATCAGAATGCAGCAACCGATAACGATCAGGCATCCGCCACAACAGAAAGACAAAAAGTTAATTTCTGGTATTTATGGGGCGGCGACGAAGGCAAGATCATCGAGAAAATCATTGCAGCTTATAATGAGAGCCAGGATAAGTACGAGGTAGTAGGCTTGAGTACACCGGATCAGCAGAAAATTCTCACTGCTATTTCAGGCGGTGACGGTCCGGATATCGTGGATGATTTCGGAGGAAGCGTACCAAAATATGCTTCGGAAGGAATTGCAATGCCTCTGGACGATTTTATGACTGCTGAGAACTTTGATAAGTCCTTATATGTGGACGCTGCTCTTGCACAGCAGGTATTTGAAGGAAAGACCTATGCGCTTCCGATCAGCACGAATGTTTTCGCCTTATATTACAACAAGGATATTCTTGCGCAGGCAGGTATTACCGAGCCTCCCAAGACTCTTGAGGAACTCATGCAGATGTCCGAGAAGACAACAAAGCTGAATGGCAAAGAAGTAGAAATATTAGGCTCTCCTTTCATAACAGACAGCTACTGGTATTATTGCTATACCTATGCGATGGGCGGAAACTTCGGCACCTCAGCAGACAGTCTCACCCCTGATAACGCAGCCTTCCTTAAGGTATTGGATTATACAAAGTCACAGGCAGATAAGTTCGGTGCGGATGCCTTAACGAACTTCATCACCTCTGGAAATGCAAAACGTTACACCCCTGAAGATCCTTTTTGCACCGGAAAGCAGGCGTTCCGTATTGATGGACCCTGGTTCTATGCTCTGGCAAAGGATGCAGGTGTAAACTTTGAAATTATGCCTTTGCCCGGCTCCAGTGAGCAGGGCGGCGACGGTTACTCCATGGTTGACACCTCCATGGTTTATATTCCGGCTACTGCAAAAGCGCCCGAAGGAGCCTGGGATTTTGCAAAGTATATCTCTTCCGGTGCCGGAGCAGAGATATTTGTTAAGGAAAAAGGTGATTTACCGGCTGCTAAGGCATTAACACAGGATGAAACAGTAATCAACAGCAAGCCTCACTACAAGGTGTATTTGGATATCATTAACAAGAACAAGCTTTATGCATTGCCGCCGATGTCTGGCAGCTCGGTATATGATCAGAATTTGAGACAGGCAGTTTCCTCCGTATTACTTGGCAATTCTGTCGATGATGCGAAGGCACAGTTGCTGCAGAGTATGGCTAATATCGATTAATGCAAATGAAATCACACTGCAGCATAGAACATGACAAGTAAGTCACTTGCCTGACAGCTTGTCCACAGGGGCTGTATCAAAATAGTAAGCTTTTTTACTGTAGGCTAAAAACTGTATCAGTAATAAAGCAGCGGATATTATTTTGCTGCAGTCCCTTTTCTTTTTATAAAAATAAGCTTATCGATATTGCCGGAGGGTTGGTGGTCCGAATGAATAGTAATACCAAAAGAAAAAAGATCGATAGTGAAGCGAAGGCCGGCTTTTTATTTGCTCTGCCATGGATCATCGGATTTTTTGTTTTCAGTTTCTATCCGATTGCTATGTCAGCCTATTATAGCTTTACAGATTTTAATGCTATCAAGGAGCCGACTTGGGTCGGTCTGGAGAACTACAAGCATTTATTTACAGATCCTTTATTTTATAAGAGTATGTCGAATACTCTGTTTTTTGTCGTAGTATCAGTACCGCTGACAATTATGCTGGCACTGGTGATGGCCATGCTTTTGAACCTGAAAGTAAGAGGTAGGGCGATATTCCGTTCCGTTTTCTTTATTCCCTCTATCCTGCCGCTGGTGGCCTCTACTATGATTTGGATTTGGATTTTAGATCCCCTGGATGGGTATTTAAATAAATTATTGCATATCTTTGGGGTACCGACCATCAACTGGCTCGGAAACCCGCTGTTTACCCACTGGTCCATTATCCTCATTGCTTTATGGGGGATAGGAACTACAATGGTTATCTTTCTTGCCGCCATTCAGGATGTGCCGAAGGAACTATACGAAGCTTCCTCAATTGATGGAGCAGGAACCATAAAGAAATTCTTTCATATCACCATTCCCGGAATAGCACATGTCATGCTGTATCAGATTATTCTGGCTGTGATCAATGGATTTCAATATTTCTCACAGGTATATATCATTATTACGGCACAATCAGGTAATTTGGTCCAAGGCGCACAGGGAGGTCCGCAGAATACCCTTCTTATGTACCCGCTGTATTTATACTATAACGCATTTTCCTTCCTCAAGATGGGCAGAGCATCCGCCATGGCCTGGATACTGTTCCTGGTAGTTGGTTTACTATCTATCCTGTTGGTCAAGGGCTCTAAAAAATGGGTATACCTAAAGTAAGGAGGGATTACTACGAAACGAAGAAATTTCAATTTTTATAAAATAATACCGTATCTGTTTTTATTTCTGCTGGCTTTTATCTTCGCTTTCCCAATCATCGTCATGCTTTGTACCTCTTTTAAGACGTATGAGCAGGCCTTTGATCCGAATGTTGGTATCCTTCCGGTTGAATTTTACCTGGGGAATTACAAAGCCGTTTTTGAGACAATACCGTTCTTCCGATACCTTGGAAACACTATGTTTATTACACTGGCGAATGTTGTAGCGACCCTGTTGATCACTCCTATGATCGCTTATTCCCTTTCCAAGATAAAATGGGGAGGAAGAAATGTCGTATTTACGATTATAATGTCTACTCTTCTGATCCCTTATACGGCAACTATGATACCCATGTACAAGCTATGGGTGAAACTGGACCTGATCGGCAGTTTCGCACCCCTCATTATTCCGGCTTTCTTCGGCTATCCTTTCTACATCATCCTAATGCGCCAGTTTATGCTGACCATCCCGGATGAGCTGTTGGAGGCTGCCAAAATAGACGGCTGCGGCAGCTTTATGAGATTCTTCAAAATAGCGCTGCCTCTTTCCAAGCCCGGGCTGGCAACCATTACAATCTTTGCCTTCCTGAATACCTTCTCAGACTTTTTGGGACCGTTACTTTATGCGAATAATGCTAATCATTATACCTTATCACTTGGATTGCAGGCATTCCTAAATGAGCATACGATAGAATGGACTTCCTTAATGGCAGCAGCGACGCTGTTTATGGTTCCGGTTGTGCTCATGTTTGTCTTTGCGCAAAAATATTTCATTGAGGGAATTTCAACATCAGGATTAAAATAACAGGATGCAGTACCGTTAAGAGAGGAAGTATGCTATGACAAATGTATTATATGTCCCATTAGATGAAAGGGCACCAAATTATTATTTTCCACAAAAGCTTGCCGCAATGACGAAGGATATGAAACTCCTGTTACCCGCCTATGAAGACATGGGTTTCCTAAAAACGCCGGCAAAGACAGATAAAATCTGGAGTTGGCTTTTTGAAAATGCAAAAAATTGCGAGTATGCCGTTCTTTCCGTAGACACTCTGGTGTACGGTAATATCATTAATTCCAGAACACACCACCGTACAGCGGAGGAATGTCAGGCTACACTGGATCAGTTCAAAAAATTAAAGGAACTAAATCCAAATCTGAAAATTCATGCCTTTAATCTGGCAGCGCGTGTGGCTGCTTATAACGACGCGCATGAGGATCCCGACTACTGGGCAACCCACGGACGGGATATCTGGAGATATACCTGTCTTCTCGACAAAATTTCCCGGTCAGAGGGAACTCGGGAGGAGCAGGAAGAGCTGAAGGAATTGAAGGAATCCATACCGGAGGAATATTTGAAGGATTTCCTGGATCGGAGAGTCGTGGACCGGTTTACTAATCTTTATTGTGTAGATTTGGTCAAGGAGGGTATCTTTGATATCCTGACGATACCCAAGGATGATACGGCAGAGTATGGCTATGCGGCTATGGACCAGGCGGCAATTGCAAAAAAGGTTTACAGTGAACGGCTAATGAGCAGGGTAATGGTATATCCCGGAGCTGATGAGGTTGGCTGTGTTCTGTTTACAAGAGTATTTAATCTGGTTCACAATTATACCCCAAGAGTTTATGTTCGTTATTCCTCTACCCTGGGGCCGACGATTATTCCGAGATATGAAGATCGACCGCTCCATGAAAGCATCAAATCCCAAATTACTTCTATCGGAGGCATATGTGAAGATAACTCGGCGAATTCGGATTGCATGCTTGCCCTCAATTCTCCCGGAAAGCATATGATTGAAGCCGCTGAGCAACACAACAAGGATCTTACTTTCACCAGTCACATCAATATGCATGAGTTTTTACGCTATATAAAGTACTACATAAAGCAGTACAAGAAATCAGTCGGTGTGGCTGAGGTATCCGTCAGCAACGGGTGTGAGAGAGAGTTTATGGAATTTGCCCTCAGCGAACAGATTTTGCATCTGATCCAGGGTGCAGGAGGTTGGAATACATCACAGAATACCATCGGAGTCGTATTGGCTCAGACCGTAATCTCAAGCTATTATGATTGCTATGCCCATGATTATGAGCTGTTTCAGGCTGCGGAGGAATTCAAGCTGCGTAATATCATCTGTGACTGGCTGTATCAATCGGTGGTTCTTCAGAATTGCAGAAAGGATTTTAATGGGGACGTCGACCCTTATCATTTAGGCACCAATTATGAACGGGTTCAACAGTATTTTGTTCAGGAAATCAGGAAGGAAATCCAACTGAAATTCGGCGGAATTTATAAGGGTGCAGAGATAGAGCTGGATAACCTGTATTTCAACTGGGATGGGGTATTCTACATTAATTTTGACATTAAATTAGACGGGATCAAACATATCCTGTAACTGGTTCATGGGTGTTCCGAAAAGCCCAAATACATACTATAAGGTAAGAGAATGATGATTGATCATAACAAAGGCGTTTTAAAATCGATCGAACGGGGATTAATCGTTTCCTGTCAGGCCCTGGAAGATGAACCTCTGCATGATTCATTTATAATGGCAAAGATGGCATATGCGGCGAAGGAGGGCGGAGCGAAAGGGATTCGGGCCAACTCGGTAGAAGACATCAAGGAGATAAAAAAGCTAGTAGATTTACCGGTTATCGGTATCATAAAGAAGGTCTACGGTACAAACCCGGTATTCATCACCCCTACGGTGCAGGAGGTCGATCTGTTGATGCAGGCAGGACCGGAAATTATTGCTTTGGATGCGACGAATCGTCTCCGTCCGGATGGGAAGACCTTGGACGAATTCTTCGATCATATCAGAAAAAAATACAAGGACGTTCTTTTCATGGCTGACTGCTCCTGCATAGAGGATGCCCGCCATGCGCAGAATATCGGCTTCGATATTGCCGGGACTACCTTATGTGGTTATACCGAAGAGACAAGGCATATTCCGATTCCAAATTTTACACTGATTAAGCAGATGACGGAGGAATTGAAGATACCGGTGATTGCTGAAGGAGGAGTATGGGAATCAGAGCAGCTTAAGAAGGTATTTGAATACAAGGTGCATGCTGCAGTTGTAGGGACTGCCATCACAAGGCCGCGAGAAATCACCAGACGATTTGTGGCTGCAATTATGAATGAGCGTGAAGAACCAATGGTGTAATAAGTCAGTAACTGATGAGACAAGAGGGAGAGCAAACGGTTGATGGAATCTGTATAGTGCGTTATAATAAATTATAAATACAACATTATGATTGTGCAGGGGACAGAATGAACTATCTAAATGACGATATTATGGGAGTAATTCGTGAAAATTATGATGAATTGACAGCTGTTGAAAAAAATGTAGCAGACTTTTTCCTTTCCAACAAGAAAAAGTCCGATTTCTCTTCAAAAAATATTGCTGCAGCATTATATGTATCCGAGGCCTCCCTGTCAAGATTCGCAAAAAAATGTGGATTTGCGGGATATCGTGAATTTGTATACAGTTATGTAAGATATCTGGAGGATGCGAATAAATACTGTGATATCAATGTACTGACTCAAAAGGTATTAGGAACATATCAGAGACTGCTGGACTTAAGTGTCCAGTTGGTTAATGAAGAACAGATGAATAGAATCGCTACTTTTCTGTCCCAGGCAAAACGTGTCTATGTCTACGGGATGGGCAGCTCCGGCATTGCCGCAAGGGAGTTCCAGTGGCGGTTCATGCGGACGGGTCTGTATGTCGAAGCAATAACGGATTCCCATATGATCAAGATGAACTCAGCTATTGTGGACAAGGATGCTCTGGTAATCGCAATATCTCTGTCCGGTAAAACCAGAGAAATCCTTGCCGGGCTTCATCTGGCGAAACAGCAGGGAGCAAATACCATAATGATAACAGGTAACAGAGACCCGAAGCTGAAGGATATCTGCGACGAGGTACTGCATGTGGCAGTATTAAAGGATCTGGATAAGGGAACCGATGTCTCACCGCAATTTCCCATTCTGGTCATGGTGGATATCTTCTATGGCTATTATTTTAATAATGACAGATCCTTCATCTGGAAGAAGCATACACAGACGATCAGTGCGCTGAATCAATAAAAGAGAGATGAATCATATATGAACTATTTAGGAATAGACATAGGAGGAACGGCTGCGAAGTTCGGTATCGTAGAGGAAGATGGCAGGATACTCCTTGAGGAAAGTTGTGATGTCAGTTTTGATCATTATGAAACACCAATTCTGACTACGGTTACCAGGAAGATAGACGAATTTGCGCATAAAAACCGGGTCCATATACAGGACCTGGCCGGGATAGGCGTATCTGCAACCGGTCAGATCGATACTGAGAGTGGAATCGTAATCGGCTCCGCAGGCCATATCAAGAATTGGGAAGGAGTTCCTATCAAGAAGGAGCTGGAGGACCGCTATGGGATCAGAACTACGGTGGTCAATGATGCGAATTGTGTGGCTATCGCTGAGCATTGGCTTGGTAAGGCGAAGGGAGCTGCGAATGCATTGATTATAACCATAGGAACCGGTGTGGGCGGCGGTATCATCAGTGACTCAAGGATTTTGCTGGGGAATAAAGGGGTTGCCGGAGAGCTTGGTCACTTTGTTATAGAGTATGGCGGCAGGCTCTGCAGCTGTCACAACCGGGGATGCTATGAACAGTATGCCTCCATGACGGCTTTGGTAGCCACAGTGAGGCAGCACAAACAGCTGCTGGAGCAGTACCGGCTGCAGGAGGAGGATATCAATGGGAAGCTGATTTTCGAACTTGCTTCGAAGAATTCCATTCCTGTTCTGGAAATGATAGATACCTGGATCGACTATATAGCATGCGGTTTGGTCGGCTTGACCCATATCTTTTCACCGGAGCTTATCCTGATTGGCGGCGGTGTCAGCAGACAAAAGGAGTTATTTATAGACCAGCTGAGGGATAAGGTATTAAAATCCGTTATGCCTGTATTCCGGGAGACAGTCAGGCTTGAGGCAGCAGAGCTGGGAAACAGTGCCGGACTTGTCGGCGCGGTTCGCTATTGCATGAACCATTGAAAGATAGAATTTCTTTATGATGATAGGAAAGAAGCGATGACACCAAATGATGCCATCGCTTTTTTAAGACAAATAAAAAATAATATATGCTAGAGATTTCTGGTAGGCGGCTAAATAGGAGGATGTGATTTAATAATCTTTAGATAAAGCTCATTGCAGATTCTGTCGATCACATAGAAATCCGTAGCATCATGATAAATCTGTTCTAATTCTTCCTGATAAAGACTGGCGGTGGTAAGATATGCGGTGCCTTCCTTTGTAAAGGCTTTGTAACGGGTTATAATGTCTGCCAGTTCCTTCTCATAAAGCTCATCGGTACCCTCTTTAATCAGCTCCGCATACATATCAATCACCTTATCCCCCTCCCGGCTCGGATAGTACTCATGGGGAGACGTACTGTCAAAGATGCAGAGATCCAACTCAGGAAATAGAAGCATATCCAGACTGTCCGGATCGAAGCCGCAGTGATAAACCTCTGCATCGATACCCCGTGCGCGGGCATTGTCCAGTATCTTCTTCAACATGGTAGACTTACCTGAACCGGGACGCCCCTTGATGAAATACCGGGTGGCAAGCTCTTCGGTGATATTCGGAACATAATCCATTGCACCGCGGGGTGTCGATCCACCAAAGAACCGATGACGGATACAGGCAGGTTTATCCTGTTGAACCGAACCGAGGAGAGTTTGTATGACTTCTACGGTTAGCTGATCAGCCTTGGTAAAGTCCATATTCTGAATATATACCTTCTCCCATTCATCATGAACCTTCAACCCATTGGCGAATTCCGCATATGCTTTTTCACAGCTTTGCTGTATACGGCAGCGAAGTGCAAGAATATCCGCAGTACGATTGACCAGCTTTTCCGTATTCCAACCTGCACCGAGATTAATATATTCTTCTATGGCACCCGGGGCTCGAGGCTCTATAATATGGGGTGCGGTGCCGTCGACGATACCCGCACCAAGCTCCGGTATAAGAATACCGTCTAAAGCATCCGGATCGGAGGGACTGTGCAGGTATTCTACCATCTGCCCGAGCTCTTCCAGAGCAGAGCCTATCTTTTTCATGATGGGAAGTTTTCCTGTGTCGGGGCCTCCCTTCAGAATAAATAGCTTATTCAACGGCTCCAGATTAGAGCTGAATAGATTAATGAATCCTTTGGCTGTGTGTCCGCATGCAAAATAATGCTTAGCATTCATAAATGATCTCCCCTGCCTTTCTGATTAATACCATTTTATGAGAAGGCCTCCATAGAAATAACGGAAAAACCCGAAGGAATATGTTCATCTCTATGAAGTTGTACTGACAGCCATTGCCTGAACGTAATCTTAGGCAGTCTCATATGATAAATCAGATGGATCCGAAAGGATATAAGGAGTGGAAAGATCTTATGATGGATCGAAGAAATGAGCTGCCTGCAGAAGTGGTAGATCTGACCAGCCCGGGCTGGAACGCAAGGCTTGGAAGGTATTTTATAGGACAGACCGGAGAATTGCATTTTGGCAGCGGCTTAAGTGCCTGGGGTGGATTACTCAATCCCCACCATTCGGGAGTAAATTTGTATTTTGATATTTTTACGATTACGAACCTCGGTAAAGAGAGCTTTGATGCAGAGATATGGCTGAATACAGATCTGCCGTATGAGGCGATGGAATATGACGGGATCACACCCTCCAACCAATCGATACTCCCTCCTCCCAGGCCGAAGGTAAGCCTTTGGCAGGCAGAATATATAAATGAGCCATTGCAGAACGGTGTGGATATCTTTGGACGTATTGTAACACCGAATGCCACTTTGGTAAGTGATTCGCACCAAGGCTCCATTATCATCGGCCCCGGAGGGGCCTTCTCAATTCTTCTGAAGGCAGCAGAGCGGAGAATCATGACTGCAACCATAGTACTAACCTGGTGGGAAGAAAGAATCGGAAGGGGTGTCTGATATGAGGATAATACCGATCACGGATGAGAGCTATCCGCAGAAAGCGATTGTATTAAAGGATTCGGTTTATCATTCCTATCTGGGGCAGTATTTTCTGGGACAGACCGGGATGATCTGCTACGGAGGAGAGCTGCAGGCCTGGGGAGGCTTATTTAATCCTCCGGGCTCCGGTGTAGCGATGTTTCTGAACGCATATACCATATCCAACTTCTCCGATCAGCCGATTACGGCCGAAGGATGGCTGAGCAGCAGGCTTACGGGAAGAGAGGAGCTCTCCTGTCACTATGCAGCGGGCAATCAATCCATCCAGCCTCCTCCGCAACCGAAAGTACGGATCCAGAGTGCCGGCTACGTATCCGATTCCCCGCAAGGCGGAACCTACACCTTTACCAGAAGAGTGGAGGCCGGTATCACCCTGACAAAGCATGACTTCCAGGGGATGTATATCATTCCTCCGGGCAGCTCCTTCGTACTTTTCTTTCTTCCGTCTGGAAGCCAACCGGTGAAGGTTAAAATCGCCTTCGGATGGTGGGAAGAGGAAAGGCTATAGCAGATAGACCGGAAGAGTGATCATTACCTGATAGGAATCCTCCGTGATGGAGGTTGTCATCTCACCGGAGTGCAGCTTAATGATTTCCTGACAGTTGAGGATACCCACGCCATGACTGTCGGGAAGGCTGCCGCCGGTGATGATATTCGTCCCGATAATCTGAAGGACATGATTGCTCAGTGTGGCGGAATAATGGATAGGATCGCTTTTCCTGGCATATTTAATCAGGTTACCTTCCAGATTATTAAATACCCGCTCAATCTGCAGCACATCAACCTTAAGGAAAAAATCATCCGTAAACTCTAAATCAAGAATAACCTGATAGCCCTTGTCTTTCAGGCTTTCTTCCATACTGCCCAGTAAGTATCTGATAAATTCATTTCCGACAACCGTCTCATAATTATATTGATAATCTATGTTCTGATTCAGAAAATGGGAAAAAAGATTATCCGTCAAGTCATTAATTAAAATAGACTTCTCCTTTATCTTTGTCAGATATCTGCTTAACTCGTAGTTATCGGAATATTTATGCTCAAAGATTAAGTCAATATAGCTATTCACCGTGGTCAGGGGTGTACGGATATCATGAGAGATGGAAGTGACCAGATCATAATTTTTCTGTCTCAGCAATTCTTCTTCTTTTCTCTGAAGATTTAGTTCCTTGCTCATTCTGTTAATGGAATTAATCAGATCGGTGATTTCATCATTTCTCTTTGATTGAAGCTCAAAAGCAAGATTACCGCCCTCAAGAATCTGAATCCCTTTCTTTATCTCCAGAATATCATTCACAAGCTTCTTAAATTCAAACAGAAGAGAGAGGAAGAATAAGAATACGCACAAAATGCCGATTGTATAATCAACCCGCTGTTCCAGCCGCTGCTTATAAAGGATCGTAACGTAGATATTGGCTACGCCGTCTTTAAAGGTGATTACTTGGGAGGGATCCTGGGTCGGCTCATAATAAATATAAGATACCTTCGGAGTAATCCGTAGAATATAGTCCAGCGAATCATAAATAACCCTGTTATTTTCCACAAGCTTGATGTGCATCAGATTCTGACGTTTATCCCAGGTCTTGATGGCGTTGATATCCTTGATGGAAATATCATTGTCTGTCACGTAACTCTGAAAATCCTCACTGGCATTCAGAATCTGACCAAGGTATTCATCGGAATCCACATCCATATGATCGATGTAATAGACCGTCAGATTGATCAGGGCAACGTAAATCAAGATGCAGATCAGTCCTGAGACAGCGACTCTCAGCATTAGCTTGAATTCCAATTTAGAAGGCTTTAATCGATTCACCCACATAATATCCTCTTCCCCACATGCTTTTTATATATTGCGGATTCTTTGGATCTTTCTCGATTTTCTTTCTTAAATTACTGATATGGACAACAATCGTATTGTTGTCTAAATACGTATAATCCTGATTCCATATCGATTCGTACAGGTTCTGAACCGAGAATACCTTGTTTGGATACCGCACCATCAGACACAGGATATCATATTCAATCGGAGTCAGGACGATCGGTTTGCTGTCTACAGCGACGGTTTTCGTGTTGTCATCAATCAGAATGTTATCTATTTTATAGATATTTTTCTTTTCCTTTGCAATGGTTTGGTATTGGTAACAGCGTCTCAGCAGGGCTTTCACACGGAAGATCAGCTCGGCATTGGAGAAGGGCTTCACCAGATAATCATCCCCACCGGCAGAAAATCCGATGGCCTTATCTGACTCCATCGCCTTCGCAGTTAAGAACAGAATCGGAGCAATGGTCGTCTTTCGGATTTCTTTACAGGCCTGAAAACCGTTTTTCTCCGGCATAGCTACATCGAGAATGATTAAATCCACAGTCTCATCAACTAATTCGATGGCCATCTTTCCGTCGGAGGCCATAATCACCTCGAAGCCTTCCGCTCTTAATAATATCTCAAGGATTTCGCGGATATCGGCTTCGTCGTCCGCAACCAGGATTTTTATCTTATTATCGATCAATCATATCACCTCGGGCAGATTGCTTGGTAGTTCTGATGTGTGTAAGGATATAAAACAAAAGGCTTATTATTAAAGGAAGATAGAAGCTGATACACCTGTTAATCAGCATGGCATAGGGTAGGATATCCTTCGGGAAGTAAGCCCCGAATACCTGCAGAAAACCACCCTGGGTTACGCCCTCAGCACCGGGAAGCGGTACCGGAGAGACTGAAATCGTCAGCAGGGACTGACAGGTAAAGATATTGACCAGCTGCTTCGATCCATAGCCCATACTTAAGTATACCAGAGACGGGATCAAATTGATAGAGATCATTTGCAGCATCGTTATGAGCAATACTTTGACAAATAAAGTGGGATGGTCCTTTAACAGCATAGCCTTATCGTGAAAAGAGATCAAGCTTTTATCAAATTTATCTTTTGTTTGTTCTTCCTTCTTGACCAGATGCAAGTGCCTCCCGACCTTGAAAAGAACGGAAGCAATCGCTGGTACAAGCCTTTTTGAGAACATAAGGGCAAACAGGATAAATATGACCGAAGTATTTACCACAACTCCAAAGAGAAAGAGATAATTCAGCTGATGGATGAAATAGGCTGCGGCAGAAGTGTGAAGCAAGGACATAATCAGACCCAACAGCAGCATTGCAATCTGATAAACATAAACGACAAAAAAGATCGTAGCTGAAGACATCGCCACAGGGATTGTATCCTGCTTCATATAGTAGATTTGAGCCGGCTGCCCACCGCTGGCGGACGGAGTGATGGAGCTGAAGTAAAAACCAATATTTGAATATTCGAGGCATCTGAGCAAAGGAGCCTTTTGTCCCAGTGTTTTGAGGATTACACGAATGTTGACTGCTTCACAGAGGATAAAGACCAGCATCATGCCAAGACCGGCAAGAAGATATGCGGGGTTCGCATTCTTCATTGCCGACCAGAGCGCCTGAAAGGAATATCCTCTTAAATAAAAGAAAAAAGTGATGGCGATTAAAAGCAATAATACCAGAATACTGAGAATCTGCTTTTTCGCCTTTATACTTTGCTCACGCATGTACGAAAAACTCCTCAACGGTTACAAAATTGTAACCTTCTTCTTTTAATTTCGGAATGGCAATCTTTAGGGCATCAATGGTATTAAAGGGAGCACCCTTTGCGCCGCCGTATTTTTCACAGCCATCGTGCAGACAGATGATAGCTCCGTCAAAGGCCCTCTTATGTAGCTGCTCGGCCAGTTGTTCGGGATCTTTCCCGGCCTTCCAGTCTCCAATCATAATATCCCATAAGACCATGTGAAGATTGTACCTTTTTACAAAAGACCGTGTGAATATATTTCTTGCGCCCCACGGGGGACGGTAAAAGTGAATATCACAATCCAGCTTTTGCAGCAGTTCCGTGCTTTTTGAGAAATCATACTTCATATACCGGTAACTGCTCAGTAAGGCATGGCGGTGCTCCAGTGAATGAAGGGCGATGTCGTGTCCCTCCTTTTTTATCCTTGTAATGTATTCAGGAAAACTGTCAGCATTCTGTGCTACGACGAAAAAGGTAGCTTTTACCTTGTTGTCTTTTAATACATCCAATATCTTCTGGGTATAGATGGGATCCGGACCATCATCAAAGGTTAAAACTAATCTTTTCATTTAACTTATATTCCTCTCTGATAGGATGAAATATTTTCTGATACTCAGATGTTTCTGCAGTACTGTTCTTATATAAAATCATCTCGAGAACTTCCGTCAGTGGACAGCTTAAGAATTGCGCTTTCAGCTTGTGTATGTTTTGTCGGTAGGTATCCAGCTGTTCATAATCGAGCTGCTTCTCAATCTGATCCAGGCACTGTAAAGGGTTACCGCGAATGACAGCACCGATTCCCATTTCCTGAATAAACTGGGCATTATATAGTTCCTGCTGAAGCGTTGGGTTCAAAGCCAGGATTGGGATTCCCCCATAAATGGCTTCAAAGGTAGTAATGCCTCCGGGCTTCGTTATGAGAAGATCTGCCTGTCTCATATAATCACTGACATTCTGAACATATCCCAGCACATGAAGTTCGGGATATCTGTCCCTGAGGTGTTCATACAAATCGTGATTTTTACCGGTTATCACAGTCACAGCTGTGTTGGGCAGCTGAGTCAAACCGCGGTAGAAATCCTCTGTCTTCGGAAGCATTCCCAGACCACCGCCCATGATTAGAAGCTGCCGGGGAGCTTTGCGGTCGACGATTTTAAAACGGGCATGCACCTGCATAAATTCCAAACGGACCGGAAGACCTGACTCGATAATCCTTTCGGGAGCAACCCCTTTTGCTATAAAACGAGATGTGACCGTCCGGGAGCCGACAAGATAATAATCCGTGTTCCTGTTGATCCATTCGGAATGTCCGGTAATATCAGTAACACAGGTAATCAGCGGTAAGCGAGAGCCTGTTTCTTCCTTATATCTTGACACGAGCTGAGAACAGATCGGAAGGGTGGATATGATAGCATCCGGCTTTTTCTCCTCTAACAATCTTAAAAAACATTTATGAAACAGAGCATTCAGCTCCGGTTTCTGATCTGACTTTTTATTCTCCAGGAAACGGTATCTTGCATTATAAAATTTGTTGCCTTTGCAAACCAAGAAATGAAAAAAGGAATAGTATTTCTCTGCAAGCTTCGGTGAACAATAATCCATCCAGTCAATCACTTCAACATCAGCCTTCAGCTCACAGGAATCAATGTGCTGTTTCATTGCACAGGCGGCCATCATATGGCCCATCCCAAACTTACCTGTTAAAATGATGATCTTCATATTCATTACTCCTCTTCGTAAAATACATGGTAAATCATAACTAAAGTATAGAAGTCTAATCTTTAGTATTTACAAAGCAAATATTAATAATTATTAAGATTGGGATGAAAATGATTCAGGTATCAATTACCTTGTTTGGAATCCGGTTTCAGTAACCGTTGTAAAATAGGATAGATGGAAAGGAATAGAAATTTTGTTGAGGTTAAAAATCATCTATGCTATAATGGTACAAGTTTGAGGAGAAAGGGGCTCTATTATGGCAAAACTATTAAACCTTGATATAGATAATCCGGAAGCACTCTACGATGTGGGGAAAGCGTTGTCATCACCAATCAGGGTAGAGATATTAAAGCTATTATATGATGAAAGCCTGATTATCGGGGAGATAGCAAAGAAGCTTGATATTCCTGCCTCAAGTGCAGCCATGCATCTGAAAATATTAGAGAAGGCTAACCTGATTCGCATGGAGGAACAGCCTGGGACAAGAGGATCTACCAAGCTGTGTAACAGAAAATCAGATTATATCAATATCCGTTTGGTGAATACCAATTCGGAAATCAAAAAAAATACAAGTATAGAAATGCCGGTCGGTGCCTTTACGGATTGTAAAGTATTCCCCACCTGCGGCCTTGTGAACGAGGATGGGATCATAGGAGCGGAAGATAGTGAGGGAATGTTCTACCTCCCGGAACGAGTCAAGGCGAAGCTTCTCTGGACCTCAGGAGGATATGTGGAATATCGCTTTGCTAACATCCTCCCTAAGAAAAGTGAGCCCAAGAGAATTCGGCTAAGCATGGAAATCTGTTCTGAAGCGCCAAATTACAGGGAGGATTGGAAGTCCGACATCACTGTATGGTTCAACAGTGTGGATTGCGGAACCTGGACCAGTCCGGGTGATTATGGAGCCAGAAGAGGAAGACTTAACCCTGAATTCTGGGCAACCAGGGGGACTACGCAGTATGGACTTCTTACTACCTGGGAAGTAGTGGAGGACGGGACCTATATCAATGGGATCAAAGTATTGGAGGTTGGCATTCAGGATCTGAAGATTATGGACAATCATTATATTGATGTCAAAATCGGGAATAAAGAGGATGCGCATTATATCGGAGGCTTTAATTTGTTTGGGAAAGGCTTCGGGGATTTTGATCAAGATATCATTTTGAGCGTGGAGTATTAATTAGTAAGAATAACAATAATTAAATGACCCCTTTGGTTGGATGAGGAATCCGATCAAAGGGGTTTTTTGTGTATAAAAGCATTAAAACAATAATATTGTTGAAATAAATTTATTACTAAGTAAATATTCACATATTTTATTAAAATACAGTTGACAAAGTGCATATATTATACTATATTTGAGTTAAGGGAACAATAATATTGTTGAAATGAACGTTTGTTCCCTGATATAACGACTATTTCAACAGAAAAATTGTTTAAATGGTCATATGTTAGAGCCGGCAGCAACTAACATGCAATATCATGATAAAGTATCTTTATCAGAGGCGATGGGAACTTATTATTTTCTTATGCCGAAAACTATAATAATGTATGAGGAGAATACGATGAAAAAGAAATTGTTGGCAACTGTAATAGCTATGATGCTGGTGTTTACATCCCTGGTTGGATGCGGTAAGTCTTCTTCAGACACTGCAGCAGAACCTACAGCAACACCGGCCACCGACACACCCGCTGCAGAAGAAGCAGCACCGGCTGATGACAGCGCAGCTGTATCGAAAGAACCGATTCGTATCGTAAACGGTAAAATTGAAATTGATGAGCAATTGAAGGCTTATGCGAAGAATTATCAGGAAAGAACAGGCCAAGAGGTTATCATTGAATCACTCGGCGGCGGAACAGATATCAACGGAGCATTAAAGGGATATCTGGCAGTTGGTAATATGCCTGATATGTTTGTATATGGCGGTGAAGGCGACTATCAGACCTGGAAGGATTACATGACAGACTTAAGCGGCGAGCCTTGGGTAGCAGATACAGACTTTGGATTTAAAGGTGAGGACGGAAAGATCGTAGGCTTCCCTTATGCTGTTGAAGGCTATGGTATTACATACAATGCAGATATTCTTGCGAAAGCCGGAATTGATCCTGCAACCTTAACCAATTTTAATGCATATAAGGCTGCTTTTGAAAAGATCGACAGCATGAAAGCGGAGTTAGGCATTGATGCAGTATGTTCCGTAGCAGCTGAATCAGGCCAGATGTACTGGTCAACAGCAAATCATATTTTTGGATACTATTTATCTTTAGGCTTAGAGCGTGGAGATACAACTTATATAGACATGCTGAAGCAGGGTAAGGTTGACGAAGCCAGACTGGGTCAATTTGCTGACTTCGTAAGATTATTATTTGATTATTCCGATCCAACCGTATTGCTTTCCGGAACCTATGATGACCAGTTGGCATTATGGGCACAGGGAAAAGCAGCATTTATTACACAGGGTAACTGGATTGATCCCTCTCTTCCTGATTACAATGTAACCTTTGGATGTGGACTTGCTCCCTTGGCTTTCCTGCAGGAAGACACCCCCGGTCTTCTTGCAGACTGCCCCTCCTGGTGGGCTGTTTATAACGGAGGAAAGCATATCGATGCCTGCAAGGCTCTGTTGAATGACCTTGTTACTTCACCGGAAGGACAGAATACTCTGGTAAAGGAATGCGGAATGATTTCCCCTTATAAGACCTGTACCGTTGAACCGGAGACTCCTTTGGCATTAAGCCTAAAGGGCTTCGTAGATGCCGGTAAAACCCACTCCTGGGAATGGGCTAAGATGCCTGAGGGTATCGCTGTAAATGCCACAGCAACTGTATTTGAATTATATGCGCGCGGCGAACTCAGCAAGGACGAATTTGTGAAAATGTTAGGTACTGCTATCGCAGACTACGTAGCAGAGAATACAAAGTAGTTAACACTGGGGCTGTTGTAAAATATATGAGATACTCGAGGCTGTTTCAAAATACAAAAACAGCTTAAGGTCAGGACATCAGGCATCCCTCACACACAGGTTGCCGGACACCTCACTGTTTTGTAAGCCATAATCAAACAAGTTTGTTTGCTCTTGTCTTACAAAACAGCAAGTTGTCCGTCAAACAGTGCATTTGCGCGAAAGCAAAGTGAGCATATACAAACTTGTTTGTATATATGCGAACGCGCACGTGAACCTGATAGCGAGTTTACGAGTCTATCAGGTTATGGGATGCCAATTATCCTTCCCTTAGCTGTTAACAGATATTTTGAAACAGCCTCGTTATCACAAGCATTTTACAACAGCTCTATATATGATAAGACCGGATGAAGAAGCACGAGATTGATTTATGAGAGGAGGAATGGGCATGAACTCTGGCTTAAAGAGAATAATTGCACTTTTGGGAATTGCAGTTGGCTGTGTCGCATTGATCTATGCATTATTCTTAGATTTTACCGGATCGGAAGATAAGTTCCGGGGAGCCTGGCTGATGCTTGGAGTTTTATTGATCGGATTTGGAATTTATTATATTCCCACAAAGAAGCATCGTAGGATCATTAATGTTCTGTTTTTATTTCCGATGATATTTACATTTTTTATTACGGTACTGCTTCCCTTTGCCTTGGGAATTCTGTATTCCTTCACAGACTGGAACGGTATTAAGATGAATGAGTGGGTAGGACTGGGGAATTATATCACGATGTTTCGATCAAGAGATTATATTTACTCCTTTGCTATCACTTTTATTTTTACATTATTCAATATGATATTTGTTAATTTATTTGCCTTTACCCTTGCGATGCTCTGCACCTCAAAGCTAAAGGGTAAAAATGTTTACAGAGCAGTTTTTTTCCTCCCCAACCTGATTGGCGGTATCGTACTTGGTTATGTATGGCAGTTTATCTTCAATAAGGTTTTTATCACGTTCGTAGAAGGCAGTACCTCCATGCTTTCCAACCCCAATCTCGCACTTTTTGCAATCTTGATTGTTAGTGTATGGCAATATGCAGGATATATTATGATGATTTATGTCACCGGTCTTCAGGGTGTGCCACGAGATATTCTTGAGGCCTCCAGCGTGGACGGGGCAGGCTGGTTTACTACCCTGATACGTATTAAGCTGCCTATGCTGGCCAATACCTTTACCGTCTGTATCTTCCTTACGCTGGTGAATTCCTTCAAGCAATTTGACTTGAACTTTGCGATAACCAACGGTGCTCCAAGCAGAATATTAGGAGGCAGAGCCATTTCTTCCACTGAATTTATGGCGCTCAACATATACAAGACAGCGATTACCAAGAATGATTATGCCCTGGGGCAGACAAAAGCAGTGGTATTCTTTGTAATTCTGGCAATCGTATCATTAACACAGGTATATCTCAGTAAAAAGAAGGAGGTAGAGCTATAATGAAGCGTATCCGTATAAAGCGAGTTCTTCTGGAAGTCTTTGTAGCACTGCTTTCCCTTGTGATTTTCTCACCATTTCTTCTGGTAATCTTCAATTCGGGTAAGGTGAGCGCAGATATTATTATCAGCCCGTTAGCCCCTCCCCGGAACTGGGGGCAGATGGTTACGAACATTACAAATGTAATCAATAATGTGAATTTCAGCTATTGGAAATCGTTCTCCAGCTCGTTGATCATTACTGTGGTAACTCTGACACTACTTTCTGTATTCTCCAGTATGGCAGCCTGGATTCTGGTTCGGAATAAGACCAGATGGTCCGGCTTTATCTTTATGCTTTTCGTGTCAGCGATGGTTATTCCGTTCCAGGTTGTTATGCTTCCATTGTTATCTACGTTCCGGAGCGTGTCTGTGTTTACCGGAATAAATATGCTGACCACTTATAAAGGAATTGTTTTTGCCTATCTTGGATTTGGCGGTTCCATGTCCATCTTTATCTTGCATGGATTTATCAAGGGGATTCCCTATGAACTGGAGGAAGCAGCTTGGATTGACGGCTGCAGTCCGGAGGGAACCTTTTTCAGAATTATATTTCCGCTCTTGAAACCGGTTCATATGACAGTGTTGATCCTAAATGGCATCTGGATCTGGAATGATTACCTGCTGCCTTCCCTTATGCTGGGCTTAAACGGCAGAGTCAAGACACTGCCAATCGCGGTAAGCAGCTTTGTCGGTTCCTATGTGAAGCAATGGGATCTGATCTTAACAGCAGCATTTTTGGCCATGATACCGATTATTTTGTTATTTATTTTTGCGCAAAAACAGATTATTCAGGGAATGGTTGAGGGTGCGATTAAATAGCCTGTACAACAAGCAAAGGAGTAATATGTTAAAAAAGATACATATAACTTTCGGGATACGGATCAAAATCTTTATTATGCTGCTTGGCATCAGTATCATATCCGTAAGTATCATGGGGCTCACTTCCTATCAAAGTGCCAAGAGTGTACTAAATCAAAAGCTGAAGACAACCAGTGAACAGACAATCGGAGAAGTCAGCAGAGGAATCGATAATTATTTCCTGGCGATGTCCAACCTAGTCAAGGTGGTCGCACAGGATGCAGATATCATTCAGGCAGATAATAAGACATCCATGAGCTTTGCAAAGCATCTCATCGCAAATGTGAAGGACACGGATGAAAATATCGTTGATTTATTTGTTGGAATGGAAAAGGGTGCCTTCTATACCTACCCTGAGCAGGAAGCAGCCTCAGAGAACGATTATAAGTCCTCCGAATGGTATACTCAGGCAGTGGATCATAGAGGCGAAGTGATTATTACCAAGCCATATATCAGC
Source organism: Bacillota bacterium (assembly GCA_023414985.1). Classification (GTDB taxonomy): domain Bacteria; phylum Bacillota; class Clostridia; order Lachnospirales; family Lachnospiraceae; genus Mobilitalea. Next base: position 32,461 of record JAEZLY010000225.1, read on the forward strand.
CAGACCGGTAAACGGGTGGTGACAATTGCGAAGACGATTGACAGACAGTACGATACGATGGGTGTGGTCGGCATGAATATCGATCTTGAGATGTTCTCCAATTCCCTGTCTGATATTGTTATTGGTAAAAGCGGATATATCTTTATCGCAGATATGGCAGGAAACATGATATCCCATCCTGACCGAAGCTTAATTGGTACACAGGATGCAAAGGATTTAAGCTTCTGGTCGGAAGCCACCGCGAAAGAACAGGGTTTTACCTCCTATGAGTATCAAGGTGTCAGCAGATTTGGCGCTTTTTATACCAGTAAGGTTACCGGATGGAAGATTATCGCTTCCATGGAGAACTCTGAACTAAAGAAGGATGTGAGCGGTATCCTGAAGACGTTTCTCATCGTATTGATCATTATCTGCATCGCTGCACTGTTGGTATCCTATTTCTTCAGCAGCAGCATTTCAGCTAATATCAATAAGCTGGTGGAGCTGCTGGGGAAGGTATCCCAGGGTGATTTCACAGTTTCATCGAAGGTCAAGTCCAGGGATGAGTTCAGACAGCTGGGAGAGCACTTTAATCTGATGGTCAGCAATGTATCAGGCTTAATTCAGAACCTTCAGAAATCAACCTCCACAGTAAATGAGACGGCAGTAATGATGGCAAATATTGCGAAGGATACGAATTATTCCATCAAGGAGGTTGCAGGCGCTTTGGATGAGGTGTCGCAGGGTGCAGCGCAACAGGCGGAGAGTGCGTCCGAAGGCTCGGACAATATCCTGCAGCTATCTGATCTGCTTGGCCGAATTGATCAGTCTACCCAAATTATTTATGAGCTTTCCGGAACCTCAAGCGATTTGACAGAGAATGGCCTCAAGCAGATCGATATTCTTCTGGATACCTCCGGTGAGACAAAAGTGTCAACGGAGAAGATATCCGAACTGGTGAAGGATATGAATGAAAGTATGAACCGGATCAATGAAATCTCAGATACGATCACAGGAATTACGAACCAGACGAATCTATTGTCACTGAATGCATCCATCGAGGCGGCAAGAGCGGGAGAATCAGGCAGAGGGTTCTCTGTGGTAGCTGGAGAGATACGAAAGATGTCCGAGCAATCACGGGTATCTGCGGTGCAGATTAAAGAGATTCTGGAAGAGCTGAAGGAAAAAGCTGCTTCCTCAGCAGAGGCGATGGAATTAACCAATCGAAAGGTAGCCTTGCAGGAAGAAGCGGTAGATCAGACTAAGGCAGTCTTTTACGATATCATGGCTGCGGTGAAGGCTCTTGCAGAAAAGATACAAGAGATCAATGGCCATATCTCTAAAATTTTGACCAAGAAAGAAATAATTGTGGAACAAATCGAAAATATATCTGCTGTTTCGCAGGAATCAGCATCCGCACTTGAGGAAGTGAATGCTTCGACCGAAGTGATTACAGATTCCATGGGAACGGTATCCGTCTATGCGAATGAATTACAGCAGCTGGCGATGCTTCTGGAGACGCAGGCGAAGAGCTTTACGGTAAGGTGCGACGAAAGGAGTACTCAGTAGTTATGACTTGCAGACAAAATGAGGTAAAACCCAGAATGGAATACCCAAGACCTGAGTTCGAACGGGATTCCTATCTCAATCTAAACGGTGAATGGCAGTTCCAGTATGATGATGAGGATATCGGGTTAAAGGAACAGTGGTTTGAGAATAAACATTTTAACAGAACAATTATCGTACCATATACCTATCTGTGTGAACTGTCCGGGATTCATGAATCAGAATTCCATGATGTAGTATGGTATCAGAAGGAATTCAGCTTTGACGATTTTTCGCTGAAGGATAGGATCATTCTTCATTTCGGAGCGGTGGATTATGAAGCTGATGTGTGGGTAAACGGGAGACATATGATCCATCATGTTGGAGGAAGTGTTCCTTTTCAAACCGACATATCAGACGTCATAACCAAAGAAGGAAGCAACACCATCACAGTACGAGCCAGGGATTATTCCTTTGACTTAGAGCTTCCACGAGGGAAGCAGTACTGGAAGCCGCAATCGGAAAGCATCTTCTATACAAGAACCGTCGGGATATGGCAGACGGTATGGATTGAATCGGTGTCCCGCAATTATATCGAATCGGCCCGGATCCACTCGGATCTAGATGGTAAATTGGCTGAGATGGACTTTCAGTTATGCGGCAGGGATGACAAGTATCTTGAGGTTGAAATCTCCTTAGATGGCCGTACCTTGATCTCGGATCGAATCAAGGTTCTGAATGATAGTGTGAAGCGGAAGTTCTGCTTGAATGAAGAGATCACCCTGGACTGGAATATCCAGGAGTCCTGGACGTGGAGCCCTGAGAATCCTGTCTTATTCGATGTGAAGCTTACCGTATTCAAAGAAGGGAAGGAAGAGCCGGAGGATTTTGTCCGAACTTACTTCGCATTCCGCAAAATCAGTATAGAGAATGGGAAGCTTATGCTGAATAACCGTCCCTACTATATGAAGATGGTACTGGATCAGGGCTATTGGCCTCAGAGCTTATTGACTGCTCCGACAGACGATTATTTTGTGAAGGACATCTTAAGCTGCAAACGGATGGGCTTTAACGGAGCAAGAAAGCATCAGAAGGTAGAAGATCCCAGATATCTATACTGGGCAGACAAGCTTGGCTTTCTGGTCTGGGGAGAATCGGCGAGTGCCTACGTCTATTCTCAGCGTTATGTGGAACGGGCGACTTCTGAGTGGCTGCAGATTCTCTGGAGAGATTATAATCACCCCTGTATCGTTGCCTGGGTTCCGCTGAATGAATCCTGGGGTGTCCTGGAGATTATGAATCAAGCCCAACAACAGGCACACTCTCTGTCCCTGTATTATATGATCAAGTCTCTTGACCAGACACGGTTGGTGATATCGAATGACGGTTGGCAGCATACGAAGTCAGATATCGTGACAATTCATGATTATGAGAGCTCCCGTGAGGTACTGGAGGAAAGGTATGCTTCGCTCGATAAAATACTTACCAGTACGCCGGGTGAAAGAACGATATTCGCTCAGGGCTTCCGATATAAAGGGGAGCCGATTATCATCAGTGAATTTGGCGGTATCGCCTTTAATAAGGGAACGGAGAAAGGCTGGGGATATTCCAGCTCCACCGACGAAGAAGACTTTATCGATAGATATCAGGCAGTCGTATCTGCAGTGATGGAATCACCCTGTGTGCAGGGCTTCGTGTACACCCAGTTAACGGATATAGAAAATGAGATCAATGGTCTTCTGACCTATGACAGGGTATTTAAGGTTGATCCGGATATCATATGCCGAATCAATGAAAATAAGAGAATAGAGAAATAATAAAAGCACAGAAAGAATGTCTAGTATCAGTTGATTGAATCGTAAAGTAAGGAATACTTAGGGACTGAATTCGGAATTTTACCGGATTCAGTCCCTTTCTTTATTTGGTAAGATCTACTCTATGTCAAATCGCAAATTAACGAAAAAGGCTATTGACCAAGTCGGTCGACAGGAGTATACTATCAATATAAACCGAATCGGTCGATTGTGATCAGGAAGGAGAAGAAGCATGGAGAATTTCCATAATATACCGAAAGAAAAGCAAAGTACAATTATTAATGCTGCGCTGACTGCCTTTGGTGCGAACGGATATAAGAAGACCTCGGTCAGTGATATCGCGGAAGCGGCAGGGATAGCGAAATCGATGGTATTTCATTATTTCAATACCAAGAAGGAGCTGTATTTTTACCTGCTTAAATTCTGCGGTAACTTAATCATGGAGGAGATGGATCATCAGTTTGACAGCAGTATCAAGGACTTCTTTGAGAGAATAAAGTTGGCGACTCGGATTGAAGTGGCTATCATAAAACAATATCCTGCAACCATGTCCTATCTGAACAGTGTATATTTTGAGACCAATTCGGAGGTGAAGGACGATATTGCAGCGATGATGTCCCAGGGGGACACCTTTCGAAATAAGATGGTTTTTGAAGGATTGGACTATTCAAAATTCAAAGAAGGAGTGGATGTGAAACTCGTCATGAAGATGTTAATGTGGATGGGAGAAGGCTTTGTGAGTCCTACGAAAAGCCTTCAGGAAGGAGATCTGGATACGATATGCGGGGATTTCTTCGAAAGCCTGGATCTGCTTAGAAATAACTTATATAAGGA
>JAEZLY010000261.1 GCA_023414985.1 Bacillota bacterium
ACCTTATAGAATTTGATCCATATCTTATCAATATCCTCCTCCGGTATGTTCTCACCGGTATTGAATACGGCCACACGTATCGTTTCCTCTCTTGGAATTAGTTTGATTTCGATAATTTTCTGACCGCTGATATGATTAAGTGCATTACTGATATAGTTTGAAACGACCTGTTCAATCAGATACTCATCAGCCCAGACATAGACAGGTTCTGTCTGTTCAAAATGCAAGCTGACTTCTTTCTGTTTGAACAGAATTTCCGTAGCATTCAATACGGATCTGATTAAGGTAACAATATCAAAGCGTTCAAAATTTACTTGGTTGCTGCCGAATTCCAATTCATTTAAATTGAGCAGCTTTTTTACCATTTTGTTCATCTTGTCCGCTTCATCCATAATTACCTCGCAATAGAAATCACGGCTTTCCGCATCTTCATTGATATTTTCCTTCAAGCCTTCGGCATATCCCTGGATCAAAGAAATAGGCGTTTTCAACTCATGAGAGACATTGGAAAGAAATTCCTTACGCATCTCATCTATTTCTGTCTTCTTCCGGATATCATTCACCAATTCGTTATTCGCCTGTTTTAACTCAAGAATTGTGCTTTCCAGTTTGTCTGACAGGGTATTTATGCTATTCCCCAGCTCTCCTATCTCGTCCTTGGATTTTACTTTATACTTCACCTCAAAATCCAGGTCAGACATTTTCTTAGCGATCCCAGATAACTCAAGAATCGGCTGTGTAAACTTTTTACTGATAATCAGCATTGCCAGGGAGCCCAAAACCACTGCAATAATACCGATGTAAGCAAGAAAATCATTTGCTATGGACACACCTTCTTCTATACTTTCAAAGTTTGTCCTCAATAATACCACTTTAAAATTATCAACCTTAGCATCCTGAATGGTATTTTCGTTTTCTGTCTCAGCCTCCAATGCGGGAAAGGTAGTATTCACAAGCGCATACATATCAATATAGCTGGAATCCTTCTGAGCATCATATAGGCTTATGATATAGTAGTTGTCTTTTTGCTTCAGGACCTTACGATTTTCGAAATTCGGATTCATGTAGCCATAAATATATTCCTTCAGCATCGTCGTCATCTGGTTGAATTCCCTATCGCCAAGATTAATTCGCGTAGGATAAATCAATGTACCGGTTGACTGGAGGACATAAATATCTACAGAATATTTTGACTCCAGCTTTTCCAACCGAAGTGTATCCTGTTCTGACAGGCTTTCTGCCGACATATCCTTGCATATGGTATTGATATCATTAAAAGTCTTGTCCAATGTGGACATCTTTGTTCTTACATAGTATTCTGACAGAAAGGTCCGGTTTACGATCCAGGTAATGAATATTGTCGCTACCACCATCGTGGTCAGGACCAGCGTTATCCTAAAACGAATGGAATGCTTCATTCATCCACCTCGAATTTATAGCCCAGTCCCCAGATCGTCTTGATATAGTCTCCTTTCGTACCCATCTTACTTCTAAGCTTCTTTACATGGGTATCGATGGTTCTGGCATCACCGAAATAGTCATAATTCCAAACGTTATTCAGAATCTTCTCACGAGATAGGGCAACTCCCTGATTCGTAACAAAGTAGGTTAAAAGCTCAAATTCTTTAAAGCTCAAATCCACTTCCTGGCCGTCTATCTTTACCTGATGAGCATTCTTATCGAGGACGATTCCACCGAGCTCTATGGTCTCCTCTTCTGTCTGCTGGGTTCTCCGAAGCACTGCTTCCACTCTCGCTACCAGAATCTTGGGGCTGAAGGGCTTGGAAATGTATTCATCCACACCAAGATCAAAGCCCTGCAATTCATCCTTCTCATCCCCTTTGGCAGTCAACATGATGATCGGTACCTTGGAATACTGTCTTATTTCCTTACATACCTGCCACCCATCCAGCTTAGGCATCATGATATCCAGTATGACCAGTGATATGTCCTTTGTAGAAAAGAAGATATCAATCGCTTGTTCTCCATTCTCAGCTTCTATCACATCAAAGTTCTTACGCACCAAAAAGTCTTTCACAAGCTTACGCATTCTGCTTTCATCATCAACAACTAAAATCTTCAGCTTATCCATTTGGCACCTCCATGATTCACTTTTTCCATATCATAACATCGATCTATGAAAAATATGTGAAATCATTCCGCTGTTTGTGAATTTATATCATTTTTAGCAGCATTCTCTCTTGCATCGAGTGCTGTTTCCCTGGCATCCAGCTCCTGCTGCCATGCTTCGTATTTATCAATTACCTTATTCTCGTAGATTGAATACATACTTCTATCCATAAAGATAGAGATCAACAGCATGGCCACAATGATGACCGTCAGGAAAATACTGATAATCCTGGAGTTTTTAAGCTTAATCCTGTAGTCCTCGATCATGGTAAGATGAGCCTTCTCCTGCTCATGCTCCAGTACATTGTCATAAACCCGGATCGGATTATTCTGTTTTTCTATTCTGATGGAAGGCAGATTGTCCTTCGTTATGATACCTGCTGTGAGAATTTTGGTACGAAGTTCATTCAAAAACTCTATTCCGATCACGGATTTTAGTGTATTTCTTTCTACCAGCTTATTATAAAGCTTCAACACTTTATTGATATCGTTTAAGTCGGTATTCGCCTTGATGTACTCCACACTCTCTGACTCCCGTTTTGCTTCCTTATATTCATGGGCATCTTCAAAGCTGTAACCATCAATCTTATATTCATTACTTCCCATCCTATCCTCTTCCTCCTTAGCATAGATCCAGCCAGCTGAAGCAATCGCCTGCAGATTTACTCAGTCGGGTAAACCAAACCCCAGTCCGCACGGATACCATCCATCAGCTTCATGATGGCCAACGTTGTCTCATGCGGAATGATATCGCTCTGAAGCTTACCCTCCCTTAAGCATCTGTTTACCTCTTCTACTTCATATACAAACCCGTTTGAGGTAAACGGATGAGAAAACGTCTCGGTCAGTTTTCCGTTTGCATCATACAATTCTGCCTTCTCAGCTGTCCAGAAATTAGGAACCGATATTCTTCCGCGATCACCGATAATAGTAGCGTCATTTCCGGTATTGGCTGAAATTGATGAGCTTAAATCCGCCATGGCTCCGCCTTCAAACAGTAACGCTATGACATTCGTTTCATCCACACGGCTCTTTCCAAGAAAGGCACTGCTTACCACCTTCTCCGGCTGCTTCCCCAGCAGAAAGGTTGCGTAACTGATCGGATATACGCCTACGTCAAGCAGCGCACCTCCCGCAAGCTTTGGGTCATAAAGCCGGCTCTGGGGATTGAATTCCGAACGAAAGCCGAAAGAAGCCTGAATATATTTGACTTTCCCGATCCGCTCCTCTTCGATCCACTGTCTTACCGTCCTCGTTGCAGGAAGGAACTTTGTCCACATTGCTTCCATTAGGAAAACCTTATGTTCCTTCGCAAGGGTTGTTAGAATTTCCGCTTCTCTATAATTCACCGTGAAGGGCTTCTCACATAAGACAGCCTTTCCATGAGTGATACAGAGGGAGGCATTTTTTCTGTGCTCCGTATGTGGCGTTGCAATATATATAACATCGATATCACTGTCTTTTACCAGTTCTTCGTAGCTTCCGTAGGCTTTCCTCACATGATAACGTTCCGAAAATTCATATGCTTTATCTATGCTTCTCGAAGCAATTGCAGTTAATTCAGTATCCTTCAGGGAATTGAGTGCTGTCGCGAACTTCTCTGCAATATGTCCCGCACCGATAATCCCCCATCTGATTGTTCTCATAGAAAATCCCCCTTTCTGATGATACTGCTTTTCCTTTATTGTACTATCTGGCTATAACAAATGCAAGTTATTAAAGCCGCCCGTTTTCCACAAAGCAAAACAGACGGCTTTTGAGCATTGCTCACATTTTTCCCCTCCATATCCGATTTTTCCCGCCTAAGGAAGCAAAAGCATGTATTCGTAAACATCCTCCAAGGTCTGATAACCCACTTTTTCGTAAGCCCTGTTTGAAAGAGGGTTCTTTATGTCGGAAAGTAATGCACAGAAATCATATCCCCGTCCCAGGAGGAGTTTGCTTAAGCAATAAATGTTGGCCGCCGCATAACCTTTCCCCCTATATTCCTCCGGAGTATAGATATAAGTAATCATCATACCATGCAGTAGTTTTTTGCAGACAGCCGCCATGGATACCACGGTGCCCTCCTCATTTTCATAAAAATAAAGCTTTTCTACCTCAATCATCTTATTTGCCTTACTCAGAGCCACTTCATAATCCAATTCACTCATTTTGGCTTCCATTTGAAATCGCAGCATCCAATCCGCGGCAAGCTTGGCTTCCGCAGACACCGCAAGCCTCTGCTGTCCGAGTGCAGGCTTGATTTCATTCACCTGTCTGATTTCCATAAGCTCTGTTTCCTGCGTTTGCAGGAAGGTACAATCAACCTGTTTTTTATATTGTTCGATAAAGCTTTGGCAAAGTATCTGCCTGCCTGTAATCCCGTTAATTGTTCTATGGCGGCTGATAAAAAAATCAGCCAGCACCGCAGCAGCAACCACTGCTTTCTCTTCCAGCAACGAAAGAAGAATCAGGTTATGACCGGATTTATTGCAAAACAACAGCACCGGCTCAAGTTCCTCCAATACCGCCCCATATAGTTCCCTCCCCCTATCCGCAGAGGACAGACTGTTATATGCAGGATAGAGAAGCAGCTGACTTACTGCTTCCTTCTTTAACAAATGCTCTTCATAATCCTTCAGGAATAATCCTGCTTCTTCATATTCCCTGATCAGCATTCTCTTACCCTCTTTCTATGGCTCAATCATTCCGTTTTCATTTCACAGCTATACTTTTCCCGAATCTGGCGAATTTAAACCGAAATCTGCAAAGAGGCCCTGTCTGTGATAGTAATATCATCAAGTCCAGGACCTCTTTTGCACAGTAGCAATATTCTATTTCATTAATTACTTCATATTTTTCTTTCTTGCAGAAAGGATCAGGGCTCCACCGATCAATACTGCTGCACCGGCAATCACAAGGATTATCATCGGAGCTGATACGTTATCCTTCTGTGTTTCAGCTGAAGATACAGTACGGATATCATCGCTCACAGGTGTAGAAACCGTCTTTATTTCACCGGCACCGGCGGATTTGTCATCCAGGTTTCCGGCACTCTCGATCTGAATTTCCATCTTTCCATCATCCACAGCCGCTCCTGTATTATCAGCAAGATCTGCATCCTCGGCTGCTGCAACAGCATCCTTATCCTTAACTACTTCTGCATCAGTAGCGTCCTGAGTTGCCGGTTGATCAGCCGCTACTCCGGTTGCATACAGGATGCTTTGATCCATCTCTGTTACCTTAATTCCGTCTTTCCCTACCAACTCATAAATATAATCCGCGAACTTCTCCTCATAAGGCGAGATACTGATCTCAACCGCATTATCTACAACCCCTGTGCTGCTAACGATAAAGCCCATCTTTTCGATATCCTTTGCATGCCCCTCAAATAATATCTTATCTATCTCCTTTTGTTTATCATACAGTTTCTGAAGCTCCGGAGAAACCTCTTCCGTTCCGGAAGCCGGTGCAACACTTACCGTCGCCATAGCAAAAGCGGAACCGGTAGATAGACTTGCCATACATAGACCTAACATCACTGCCTTCATCAAATGTTTTCTTATCATAAATTTGCCTCCATTCATCTAATTATTATTTCTTTCTTTCATGCCTAGCCGGTCATCCTATTTATTTCCCCGACACTGATATGATTTATGTTGACTTTCCTTTGTTTTTCCTTTGTATAAACGAATTATTCTGTTTATTCCTCCTTTCGTTTTCCTTTACAACCATTAGACGCTGCTGCAAAAGGGGTGGTTCCCTTTCGCCTCATGAATCATCTTCCAATTGGGTTGCGATATTATAGATACATCGCCAGAAAAGAAGAGGGGCTAACTCCCCTCACACACTCGTCGGAAGACATCCTACTGCTTTGTATGTCTTCCAAATAGTGCATTATGGGAAGTCAACCCCTCCTCGTTCCTGGTGTTGTTATTCTTATTGCTAAGGCTCCAATTCTCTGTTACTTTCTCTCTTCCGGCTTAATACAGTTATAATTGACCTGTCGTTATCTCATTGCCATATCTACCGCTTTTTCATCAATCCGTCTGACAACACTATGGGTATATTCCGCAAAGTGTTTCGTCCAGAAGGCACGGGCAGTTGGATTAAAGCTTTCACAGTCCACACCCAAAAGCTGATATCCTTCCTCTTTTAAACAATGAATCAGATAGGACAACAGATTATGATATAATCCCATTCCTCTGAATTTCGGATTGCAATAAGCCCCACAGATATTGATCATACCTGCATGCTCTGTCACAAAATTCTCACCGGTATCAGCGAGTTTAATATAAGCCACAGGTTCTCCCTCAACATAGGCTCCAAAAAATCTGACATCCTCCGAAGTATGCTCATAAAAAGCTTCTTCCTCCATGAGAGGAAAGTGCATAAATACCGGACTGCCACCAATATGACGGATCAAACCGTTATTCAATTCCATCAGCTTTTTCCACTCTGCTCTTGGCAGTTCTTTATAAATAATTTCCTCCTTGATCGATGGAATACTAACAGATTTCAGGTCCTGTTCCAGCGATCTGATCAGGTCGATACAACGCAGGCCGAAGCCGTTATAGAAGAAGCTGTTGACGGATGCCTTATCGTGTGTATAAAGGGCGATGGCATGACTTCTGATACCTGCATTGGCCCATGTTTGAGCAACCGCCTGATATAATCGGGAATACATTCTGTCCCTGTCAGCACCAATGATATGTGTCGCAACCCCATGCCCGTGGATAGGGACAAAGGTTCCTCTGACTCCGGTGGTTCCGAAGGCGTCCTCTCTTGGCTGGTACCCACATATAAACCCGAGCAGCTGGTGGTTTTCAACTGCAGCCACACCCAATCCGCATTTTGCAAAATGCTCCATATCCGGCAGCAGGTTCTTTAACGGCAGCCGTTCCTCCTGAGGCAGTACCGTAACAAATTGCTGCTCCATACGGTAATTAGCCATGGTTATCTTGATGGCCTGTTCTATATATTCCTTAGAAAATGTTATCATATCCATTTATTTTTCCCTCCATATTATCATTGTCTTACCGTCTCCCTGACTTTTGTCCGGCACGCATCCCCTTCTCCAGCTTCTTAAAGAATTCTTTTCTTTCCCTGAGATAAGCCGACTTATTCTCGGTAAACCTCGCTTCGTTCTTCAGCTGCAGGTAATTTCTCCATCTGGAGGTCTCGAGGGTGTGATTCTCCAAGGCAGCCAAAACAGCACAGCCCGGTTCGTTTTTATGGGTACAATCCGAAAAGCGACACCGATTGAACAAATCCTCCACATCTGCAAAGGCATCCTGAAGCCCCTCCTCGACATCCCACATTCCAAGCTCCCTCATGCCGGGTGTGTCTATGATCATAACACCACTCTTTAACCGAATCAGCTGCCTATGAGTTGTTGTATGTCTTCCTTTGCTGTCCTCCTCACGGATTGTACTTACCTGCATTAGCTCTTCTCCTGCCAGGGCATTCACCAGCGTCGACTTTCCCACCCCTGAGGATCCGAGAAACACAACCGTCTTACCTGGTCTTAAGTATGCTTCAAGCGGTTCCAGACCAGCTCCTCTGGCAGCACTGATCACATAAACATCGACACCGATCGCCTGTGATCGGATCTCTTTCAGTTGCTTCTCATAATCCTCCACCAGATCTGCTTTTGTCAGCAATACTACCGGAGTTCCTCCGCTCTCCCAAGCTACAGTAATATATCTCAAAATACGGTTCACGTTAAAATCGTAATTGAGAGATGCCAATATAAACACATAGTCAAAATTCGCAGCGACTACCTGTTCCAGAATAGTCTTAACATATCCTGCATTATGTCCGGAATAATCCGGCCGAGAAAATTTCGAGCTTCTGGGCAATACCTTTACTATTCTGGAATCGCCCTGTTCATTATATTGAAGCATCACAAAATCCCCTACGGCAGGAAAGTCCTCTGCCGTATCCGTACTATTATAAAAGGACCCCTTAATCCGTGCATTGCATTCTCCCATTTCTGATATTACCTTATACATCTCCCTGTGAACTTCTGTCACTCTGGCCGGGATGCAGCCTTCTTGTTTACCTTCTGTTTCGTACAGTCCGGTAAATCCATATTCTTTTATATCGATCATCATAATCCTCCAAATTCAATTCTAATCTTTGTATTGTTTTATCTTTCTCTTGATTAATAGTCATAACAATGCTCGCCATCATTTTTCATCTCTCCCTTTCTGTTGTTATTTTAGGGCATAAAAATACCGCAGAACACAGCCTTACCGTAACTGACTGCTTCTGCGGGGTACAAAAAAACACACCCTAAAGTGTGTCACTGCAAAATCATAGTTTTCACGAAAGGTTAGCTAAGCGGCGTCACGTAAACAGGGATGTCTTCTGCCCCGATTCGTTCCTGCCCCATATGAAGTTTTAGTCAAAAACCACCGATTTGAATGCTAATGACATGAAAA
>JAEZLY010000267.1 GCA_023414985.1 Bacillota bacterium
CCCACATTAAGCAAAAGAATAAGTATTATCAGGAGAGCCGCTGTTCCGTAAGCATTATCCATGGATATACCTTCCCTCGCGAGTATATAGAAATGCACTGCCATCGTTCGAGTTGGGGAGAATAGTGATGTGGGCATGCGCAGTGCTGAGCCGGCTGTTAAAATAACTGCTGCTGTCTCGGCTACACATCTTCCTATGCTTAAAATCACTCCATTCACAATGCCCGGGAGAGCTGACGGGAGTACCGTTCTGGTGATTGTCTGCCACTTAGTGCCTCCCAAAGAAAAACCTACCTCTCGGTAAAGCTGTGATACAGTACGGATTGCCTCTTCTGACGTACGTATGATAGTCGGTAAAATCATTATGGCCATGGTTAATCCGCCTGAAAGAATTGACCATCCCATTTTGAGATAGATAACAAAGAAGATAAAACCAAAAAGTCCATATACAATGGATGGTATCCCCGCCAGGGATTCCGCACTAAAACGGATTATGCGGGTTACTCTTCCCTCATGGGTATACTCTGTTAGATAAATCGCCGTTCCTATTCCAAATGGTGTTGCTACGATGACCGCAACTGCAGTTACAAGCAGCGTGCCGACAATGGATGAAGAAATTCCACCGGTACGGCCCATATTTCTGGGAATCTCCGTTAGAAACTGCCAGCTGATCATAGGGATACCTTTGATTAATATATAGATAATGATAGCAACAAGAATCACCATAACAAGAAGGGCAGCTGTCCATATTAATAATTTCGCTATTTTTTGGGAAGTATTCGCGCTAATTCTCATAGTGACCTCATTTCTTTCGTGTAATATATTGGGCAGTAGCATTTAAAATCATGATAATAATAAATAATACAATACCTGTCGCAAAAAGTGCCTGCTGATGTTCACCTGATGCATATCCCATCTCAATACCGATATTCGTAGTCAGTGTTCTGACCGGATCTAGAACTGATTCAGGAAGTGCAACTGCATTACCCAATACCATGATAACTGCCATCGTCTCACCAATCGCCCTGCCTATCCCAAGGATAATTGCTGCGACAATTCCTGACTTGGCTGCAGGTAAAAGCAAGGAACGTATTGTCTGCCATTGGGTCAACCCAAGTGCAAGCGCACCATCTTTATAATGGCGGGGAAGTGCAAGGAGAGATACTTCGGTGATGCTGATGATCGTTGGCAAGATCATAATTGCAAGAATAATAGAACCGGCCAATATGCTTAAACCCGGCCCTCCCAGGTGATTACGTATCAGCGGTACTATGAATAACACTCCCCAGAACCCATATACCACTGAGGGTATCCCAGCCAGCAATTGAATGGCAGGTCTGAATATATTTCTAAGTGTTGCCGGAGCAAATTCAGAAAGAAAAATACTGCAGCAAAGGGCAATGGGAACTCCCAGGATCGCTGCTCCTATTGTAACAGATACTGATCCTACTATCATAGGGAAAATGCCATAGGCACCCTGTCCGGGAGCCCATTTCATTCCAAAAACAAAGTCTTTTATGCCTACTTTAGCAATAATAGGTACACCTTTAATAAATATAAACACAGTGATAAGTGCAAGCACCGATAAAGCCGAAAGTGCAATTAGGAGAAACACTCGTTCAGATAATTTTCCATTTGAATTTTTCATTTCCCTGTCCCTTCTGCCGATGGAATAAGTCCCTCATTGCTTAGTATTTTCTGTCCCTCTGAAGAAAGAGTAAAATCTATAAAATTCTTAGCTACACCCGTAGGCTCGCCGTTCGTGACAAAAAGAAATGGTCTGGACAGGCTATAGCTGCCATTGATTATATTTTCTCGTGTTGCTTCAATGCCATCTAGTTGTAATGCTTTCACCTTATCATTCACCAATCCCAGAGAGATAAAGCCGATCGCATTGGGGTCGTCTGAAACCAATTGACGTACCGCTCCATTGGAATCCTGGACGATAGCCTTTGGAGTGATTTCTGCTTTTCCCATCACCAGCTCCGTAAAAGCGCTTCTTGTGCCTGATCCTTCTTCACGAGCGATAATATTAATCTTTGCCTTTGGTCCCCCTAATTGACTCCAGTCGGTAATTGCTGTTGTGTAAATATCGCGAACCTGATCTATCGTGAGGTTTCGTATTGGATTCTTAGGGTTAACGACTAATACCAATCCATCTCTGGCAATTTCCACATATGACAGCTTCTCCTCTTCCTTCAATGCACGAGAGGACATGCCAATATCAGCACTGTGTGTTTGGGCTGCGGTAATACCGGCTGAAGATCCTCCACCCTGGATATCAATCTCGGCTTCCGGATTCAAAATCATATACTCTTCCGCCAGAATCTCAGCATAGGGTTGGACAGAAGTTGAGCCTGCTACAATCGTGGCCGACCCGGATGATCGTCCGCAAGCAGACAGCATGCTAACAGAAAGGGTCAAAACCATTAAGCTGATCAATACTCTTATTCGTCGTAATAATCTTGTTGTTACAATTGTTTTCCTCATATCTCTTAAAAATACAAACATCAAATTCATCAACTAAGATAGAATAATAATGCTTGATTTCCTCCATTCTCAGTATATATAAAAGAAAAAATATGCTATGCCGTACGTTTCATCATCAACCGAACCGACCTGTAATATAGTCCTCGGTACGTTTATCCTTAGGATTAGCAAAAACTTCTGCTGTTGGAGCATATTCAACCAATGTCCCCGCCCTATCATG
This sequence comes from Bacillota bacterium, assembly GCA_023414985.1. Classification (GTDB taxonomy): domain Bacteria; phylum Bacillota; class Clostridia; order Lachnospirales; family Lachnospiraceae; genus Mobilitalea. The sequence continues at coordinate 2,710 of JAEZLY010000267.1, forward strand.
ATCCATCATCATAAATGCAGTCATATCAGATACCCTTGCCGCTTGTTCCATACTATGTGTCACAATGATAATCGTATATTTTTTGGCTAGTTCCTCCATTAACTCCTCTACCTTCATTGTAGATTCCGGATCAAGTGCACTGCATGATTCGTCCATCAGTATAACTTCAGGCTCCACTGTCAGTGCTCGGGCAATACATAGACGCTGCTGCTGGCCCGGAGAAAGATCAAAAGCAGATTGTTTAAGCTTGTCCTTAACTTCGTCCCATAAAGCCACCTGACGTAAATTTTTCTCCACAATCTCATCAAGGCGTGCTCTTTGCTTTATCCCATGGTGCCTTGGGCCAAAAACCATATTATCATACACCGACATCGGAAAAGGATTTGGTCTTTGGAAAACCATACCTACTCTTTTTTTCAGCTTTACGACATCCAACTCCTTGTCATAGATCGAAGCTCCATCAAGCATTATGTTCCCCTCTACCCTAACTCCCGGTATCAGATCATTCATTCGATTAAACAGACGCAGTAAAGAAGATTTACCGCATCCCGACGGCCCAATGATAGCTGTAATTGCACATTCCTCAATATCCATGGTAACATCCCTCAGTGCCTGGAAGCTGCCATAAAAAAGGTTTACCATTTCTGTTTTTATCTTGATTTTTTGTTCAGACTTTAATTTCAGATCATCCATACGTTATCCTCGCTATTTGACTCCTTATTAATTTGACCGGAAGCTCTCATCTTATATTATTTAATTGCAGTCTTCTTTACTCATATCAATTATTAATTATACATAAAAAAGGTTATCGTATAGTAAAATGTATGTAAAATATACGTAAAATATCAGACTACATATTTCCAGCATGATCTCCTAGCTGTATTTTGTTATGATTATATTAGTATCATGATATATAAAGTAAAATAATCATGTACAAGAAAATAGCTATAGTCCAATTACTATAATTCGTAAAGCTGAAAATGCAAAAACGAGGAAGTGCTTAAAAATCAAGCACTTCCTCGTTAATTCGTCACTGTAGCTGAGGGGAGTTGAACCCCGATTCACACAGTATGTCAATGTTAGAAATTATGTTGTACTCTCCTCCACGGAGAAATCCTTGGTCAGCTTTTTAATCCAGTCATACCGGTTGACCTTGATCACTGCTACGAAGCACTTGAGGATCTGGTCACTCTTTAGACACAAGAATACGATCCTGGTAGGTGTATGGAATACGAAGGCCATGACGCAGGAAAGCGGTATCACAATGCCCCAGATAAAGATCAGATCATTGATCAGAACAAAATGCACTGCTCCTCCGGCGCGTACGATGCCTGTCAGAGTCGACATCTGATATGCAGTTCCGATCACGGTGATGGATAGGACAATCATCAGAGCCCTTGCAACAGATAAGGTATCGTCTGAGATCGAGTAAAAGCTCAATACAAGATCTTTTATCAGAAACAGGAAGATACCGGTTACAATTCCGACAATGAGAAATACCTTCTGGAATTTACGGGATATGAATTTGATTCGTTCCATATTCCCTTCTCCGACTGCATTGCCGACGATGACTGCTGAAGCGCTCGCTGTGCCATATACTCCGACACTGATCACGGAAAACAGAGTATTTGCTATGCTGACGGCTGATATTGAAGAAATACCGAGCCTTCCGACGATTGCTCCCTGAACGGTTAGGTTAATTCCCCATAGGATATCTCCTAAGAGTACCGGAAGACCATACCGAAGGAAATCCTTCAAAAGGACGACATTCATCCTCAGGAAATCTCTGAGCTTAAGTGTAAGCTTTTTATCGATTACCAATACATAGTATAAGATAATGCAGAATTCAATTATTCTGGTGATCAGCGTAGCTGTCGCCGAACCACGGATACCCATAACCGGCATTCCGAATTTTCCGAAGATCAGGACCCAGTTCAAAAGGACATTGACAGCAAAGGACACGATTGAGATATATAAGCCAATCTTTACCGTTCCGACACACCGCATCGAGGCCAGGAGAACGTTGCTGATGGCAAAGAAAACATAGGAGAAACAGAATATTCTGATATATCTGATACCCTCCGCCACTACTTCAGGATCATTGGTATATAGTCCGAGTATTTGTCCAGGGAAGAAGAATACAGCGATCCAGAATAATACGGCACAGACTACAGCAAATTTTATAGCTATGCTTATGATATCCTTCACACTTTCCCTGTCATTCCTACCCCAATACTGTGCCGCCAGCACCAGCTGAGCCGTGCCCAGTCCTACTACCAGCATTTGCAATATCACCTGAATCTGATTACAGACATAGACACCGGATATCGCCACCTCTCCCAGTCTGCCTACCATCATATTATCGGTCAGTGAGATGGAATAGGATATCATATTCTGTAATGCGATCGGCAGCGCCAGGGAAAATAAATGTCCGTATAATGCTTTCTCTTTCATGCTGTTACCTTCCTATCAGTCTTTTTCAGCCGGCCCCTCTGTACCAGGAAGCCGGTTATTCCATCTATTATACTTCAAGAGTCAAAAGTCGGCAATAAAAGACCGATTATTACGAAACCATTTTCGTATCAGACGATATCTTCTTATACAAGAAAGAATCTACATATAGAAACTTTAGTTACTACGCAGACTCATGTGTGGAATACTTCTATTCTATAAAATCGAAAAAACAAGGACCGCAGGCCTCTCCTTTTTGGAGGCCGCGGTCCTCTATTCATTTAACTGTCTTATTCTTATTCGAGTCTTGATTTTAAGACTTCATTCATAGATATCCGATTAACCTTACGTCTGCTGAAAAGCTTTGATATCTCATAGGTCAGGTAAATGATCACAAACCCGATGAGGATAAAATAATAATGTATCGTAATCGGCATAGCAAAGGACATCTCCTGTGTCAGCGAACTGTACAAGGCTCCCAGGGAAATTAGCAGGATTGGAACTCCGAGCAGGTATCCCAGAATTACAGCAAAAACTGAGCCGTTTAATACCATTTTGTAGACCTCTTTCTTTCGATATCCGATTATCTTCAACAGTGATATATTTTCTTTATTTTCTTCAATCACCAAGGAGGTTACGACATATATGACTACCAGTCCGATCAGGAAGGCAAAAAAGGCTGCAGCTCCGATTACCGACTGGATCGGGGCCAGAATAGTCGAGAAGGCATTTTTGATATCCTCTCTGGATACAGTAGTCAGAAGTTGGTTCTGATCAATATTAAGCTTTTTGTCGCTCCAAAGTCCCATATAGCTCTCAGTCGGATATCCGACCAGCGTATTCAAGTCTGCAAGGGGCATATAGATGTAATTGCCGATATAGGATGCAGCTATTCTGTCTACCCGTAGGGTATATTCCTTGGAATTCAGCTGATTCCTAAGCTTCAGTACATCCCCCTCCTGAAATCCCAATTTATCAGCAAGAGCGCTTGTCATCATTACCTGATCCGAACGGAGACGGTTCCCGGCTTTATCCTGAAAAGCTACATATTTAGAATTCGGACTGACACCGTACACTGTAATATTGACATTCTTATCTGAGCTTAGTACAAAGGGGAGTTCTGAGAAGGCTTCCCCCTCTGCCTGTGCCTCAGTCTGCATTTTATTGAAGACGTAGCTGTAATTATAACGGTATGCATCCTCAAAACTATTCTTCATCAGGTTATCCAAAGAGCTTTTTGAAGCAAAGCCCATCATTAGGAGCATGGTAGCCAGGATGACACCTAACACCAGGAAAAGACTTCTGGCA
>JAEZLY010000042.1 GCA_023414985.1 Bacillota bacterium
ATTCACAACGTCGGGGCTCATCATCTCATCTTCAATTTCCTGAAAACGAACCAGAAGGTCCTCTAACTTATCAAACATAATAACCTCCATCCTGCCGTAAGGCAGCTAATCTAAATTCATCTAAAAAATTACGGCTTTCGTGCATACACGACACGATCAAGTCCGCTCAGATCCTTCTTAATCCTGATATCAGTGAAACCTTCCCTAAGAAGTATCTGCTTCACGGCTTCTCCCTGATTATATCCTATCTCGTAGAAAATAAAACCATCTTTATTCAGAAAACGGCTTGCCTCAGCAGATATCCTCCGGTAGAATTCCAGACCATCAGCACTTCCGTCAAGGGCCAGCACCGGCTCATGCTCCCGTACCTCCGGCATCAGCTCAGGAATATCCTCTGAAGGAATATAGGGCGGGTTTGATACGATAATATCAAAGCTTCCGGAAATATTCTCAAACAAATCACTTCGATATAATTCCACAGAAGCTTTATTCTTTGCTATGTTCCTTGCCGCAATCTCCAATGCTTTCTCTGAGATATCGGCTCCGACTGCCCGAAGCGGTTTTCCAAGACTGGCAATACTGATGATGATACAACCGGAACCGGTACATAGATCCAGTATGCTCCTGCCTTCCGATACCTTTAGGACTTCCTCCACCAATAGCTCTGTATCCTGCCTCGGAATAAGAACATCAGAGCTTACGTCAAATTCCAGTCCCATGAATTCCTGAGTTCCGGTGATATGCTGCAGCGGAATATGCTCAGCCCGCAGTGCCAATAAACTGCGATAAGAAGCTTCTTGCTCAGTGGGAACAGGCTGATCTCCTCTTAACAGAAGATCCGTCCTATTTATCCCAAAAACATGGGCAAGCAGATACCATGCATCCACATCGGCATCTGCTATCCCATGATGTTTAAGTAATTCACGGCCGGTTTGCAATAATACCTTATACGTACTCATAAAAGACCTCACTCACCTGCTGCAAAATCATTATTCGAATAGGTTGGCTAATCGTCACCCTTATGTCCTTCATCAAAATATTTATCCAATGCTTTCAGGATATCATCATCCTCTTCATCGGCATTTAAATGAATATCCGGCTTGATCGTTACCGGAGGAGTTCCCTTGTTCCGACCAATCTGCGTTGCATGTACCTCTGTACTCTTTTCAGCTTCTACCTTGCCGGTATATGCAAGCCCTCCAACCTGTGCTTTCACTTCAGTACGGGCTTTTACCGTTGACTCAACTGCAGCTGCTGTCGCTTCCGGTGCTTTCTTCGCATCCGAAGCTTCTATAACGGGAGCTGCCTGTTTTTTATCCTGAGCAGGCTTTGAACTGTTTTTCAAAGCATTCTGATTGCTATTACTCTGTTTTGCAGGATTTGATTTAGCAGGAGTCTGTCCTTTGGATTTGTTATCGCTATTCTTTCCCTTTGTTCCCTGGGAAATACTCACAACTGCTTTACCTTTCGTCTCTTCTCCATTGTATTTTTCAAGAAAGGCTCTCCAGTCGAATACTGCTTCCACAGATTTAATTGCAACCTCTATCATAGAATCATCCGGTTCTCTCGTGGTAAGTCCCTGCATCCAAAGACCGGGCTGGCTCAACACATTGACCACCTTGCTCTCACTCTTGCCGGCAAGGCGGATGAATTCATAGGATACGCCCGCAATAAAAGGAACCAGGATAACTCTGGATAATATTCTCCATACAAGATTACCGCTTGGAATCACCATGAAGAACACCAAGCTGATCAAAACCACCAGCAGCATAAAGCTGGTTCCGCAGCGCTTGTGCTGCTTTGACTGCCATTTCACATTCTCTACGGTCAGCTCATACCCATGCTCGATACAATTGATTGTCTTATGCTCTGCACCATGGTACATAAAAACTCTCTTAATCTCATTCATCTGAGAAGCGAGTATAATATATCCGATAAAAATCGCAAGACGTACAATACCCTCAATAAATGCCAGCAAATAATGATTAGTCACAACCTTTGAGAACAGGTTGGTCAGTAATACGGGAAGTACCATAAAAAGTGCTACGGACATAATGATGGAAATCAACACTGCAAGGGCCATAAATAAGGCATTTGTGTTCTCTTCCTTCTTTTCGGGCTTTTTTACTTCTTCCTTTTTACTATGATGATTTTTACTGTTATTTTGTTGAACGGTTACTTCCTCAACTTCAAAATCAGCCTCGGCATTCTTACTCTTGCTATTCTTCTGTTTTTCTTTCTTTTTTGCGGTTTGGGCTTCCTCCTCTTCTTCAAAGAAGCTGGCGGAATAATTTAAAACCTTAATACCAACAACCAAGGAATCCACAAAAGCTAACATTCCCCTGAAAATCGGCAGTTTGAAAAGCTTAACCTTATCAGAGAAATCCTTATGTGTATTAACCTCAACTGCAATCTCCTTATCCGGCTTACGTACTGCGACGGCGTAGATGTCCTTATTCTTCATCATTACGCCTTCCATTACGGACATGCCCCCAATTCCTGATGGTTTCATCTTAGCACCCGAACCTTTCTCTTTCATTGTATTCGGCCGGCAAGCTCCCGGCAGACCAATCTGAATAGCTGTATGACTTTACTGAAAATATTGCGCTAAAACAAATAATTATTATTTAAAAATAGGCTGAGGAAGGATACCTCAACCCAATTTTTAACGTTTATGATCATTACACTGATTAATAGAATATATAAGAATGCTTCTATTAATTATTTATCCTGGCTTAAGCCATACTTACGGTTGAATTTATCAATTGCACCACGGGTAGTTGCTGCCTTAACCTGGCCAGTATAGAATGAATGGCACTTGGAGCAGATTTCTACGTGGATATCTTCCTTAGTTGATCCTGTTACAAATTCGTTACCGCAGTTGCAAACAACTTTAGCCTGATGATATTTGGGATGGATTCCTTCTTTCATGTTTTCACCTCTTCATGTTCGATTCTTTTATCTATTGGGATTACAATAATTCCAATCTAATAAACAGCTTTTTTATTATAGCACAGCTTATCTGCCAATGCAATAGTTAAAAGACGATTTTGGTCTTTTTAATTATCTCGATGAACTCGGTATTGGTCTTTGTACGTAGGAACATGTCGATGATCCTCTCCAAGGCTTCCTCGGATTTCATTCCTCCCAGAGCCTTACGCATCAGGTAGGTTGCCTCGAGTTCAGGCTGTGTGAGCAGTAAATCCTCCCGTCTGGTGCTGGATCTCGGCAGGTCTATTGCAGGGAAGATGCGCTTCTCCGATAAACTGCGGTCTAAAACAAGCTCCATATTACCAGTACCCTTAAACTCCTCGAATACCACATCATCCATTCTGCTGCCGGTATCCACGAGTGCAGTCGCAAGAATTGTCAGGCTACCGCCCTCACGCATATTTCTTGCAGCTCCGAAGAACTTCTTAGGCATATGAAGTGCTGCCGGATCGAGACCGCCGGACAGGGTACGGCCACTCGGCTGTACAGTCAGGTTATATGCTCTCGCCAGACGAGTAATGCTGTCAAGAAGAATGATAACATCCTGCTTATGTTCTACCAGACGCTTTGCGCGCTCGATCACCATTTCGGAAACTCTCTTATGGTTTTCCGGAAGCTCATCAAAGGTGGAATAGATAACCTCCACATTCTTTCCCTCGATCGATTCCTTGATATCGGTTACTTCCTCCGGACGCTCGTCAATCAGTAGAATAATCAGCTTCATTTCCGGATGGTTTCTTGTAATTGCCTTCGCAATCTGCTTCAGTAAGGTTGTCTTACCTGTCTTCGGCTGAGAAACGATCATTCCTCTCTGACCCTTACCGATGGGTGAGATTAAGTCTACCATTCTCATTGAGACGCCGGTTCCGGGTGTCTCCAGATGGATCCTCTCATTCGGGAATACCGGAGTCAAATCCTCAAAGCGCTTTCTTTTCTGGGCTTCCGCGGGATGAAAGCCGTTTACTGATTTTATATAAAGCAATGCACTGAATTTTTCATTTTGGTTTCTAACCTTCGTATTACCTGATACAATATCACCGGTCTTTAAATTAAATCTTCTGATCTGAGCCGGAGATACATACACATCATTCTCTCCTGGAAGATAATTATCACAGCGAATAAAGCCGTACCCATCCGGAAGGACCTCCAGAATACCGACCTTGGTTTCACCACTGTCCAGCTGGTCAACCTCACTTTGGGACAAAGGTGTTTTCCTTTCCTCTCTGCCTGCTCCCTGAGCTTCTTCATTCTGTGCAGATCGCTGGGTATCAGCAGCCTGAACCATATTTCCTTTCTGTTCCTCTTCCTCTGCCCGACCTGCAGCATCCTCTGATTCCGTTTTCAATAACGCTTCAATCAGTTCGCTTTTCTTCATAATAGTAATGTTTTTCAATCCTCTTTCCTTTGCCAGCTCCCTCAGATTGGCAAGGGTCATTGTTTCATACTGCTTTTCCATGTTATTTAGCTCCTTTTCTCTTGGATTGGATTCTCTTACGGAATTGATAGAAGTGCTAAAGAATACTAACAATGATGGAATTATCCAAAGATTATCCTAAATACTCGTTTGCTTCCCAGATATCTTTCAACCATGATTTCATATTATACCATGTCCGCATGCGTCCATGGTATGGCACTTCGTGCCAGGATGTGCACTCACTTCGTTCGGCACTTGTATAATATCTGTCGATATTATACAACAATATGACAAGAAATGGAAGCGTTTTCTTATAATTCATATCTACTATTTTTTCCTTATTATTGCGATAAATGCCTATTATCTGGAAACATTGAATGCATCGAAACACTCACTGTTCATGTGTCATGATAAAAAATTGTCAAATTAACACTTCTTAAGGGCTTGATACTTGATTAAGCCCTTTCATAGTGCTATGATAGCTGTAAAACTAAAATGAGCGACCTAACTCACGAATTAACATGAATAGCCTTCTATTCATATTATAATACAAACAACAAGGTGGATAAAAGAATGAATATTAACGAACAAGCATTGAATATGCATGAAAAGTGGAATGGTAAATTGGAAATCACCTCAAAATGTCCGGTCAAATCCCGTGAAGATCTCTCCATCGCTTATACTCCCGGTGTCGCAGAACCCTGCAGAGTGATTGCCAAGGATAAGTCTGAAGCTTACCGTTATACTATAAAGGCAAATACCATAGCCGTGGTATCGGATGGAAGTGCCGTTCTCGGACTGGGTAATATCGGCCCTTATGCCGCAATGCCTGTCATGGAAGGAAAGGCTGTTCTCTTTAAGGAATTCGGCGGAGTGAATGCCGTTCCCATCTGCCTTGATACTCAGGATACGGAGGAAATCATCAGAACTGTCACTGCCATCGCTCCTGCCTTTGGCGGTATTAATCTGGAGGATATCTCTGCTCCGAGATGCTTCGAGATCGAGGAGCGGTTGAAAGAAATCCTGGATATTCCTGTGTTCCATGATGACCAGCACGGTACTGCAATCGTTGTTCTCTCTGCGGCCATCAACGCCTTAAAGGTTACAGGGCGAAATAAGGAAACGACCAAGGTCGTGGTAAACGGTGCCGGTTCCGCAGGAATCGCCATCTCCAAGCTCTTATTGACCTATGGTTTCAAACATGTGACCCTTTGTGATATCAAGGGAATTATCTCCAGGGAATATCCTGATCTGAACTGGATGCAGGAGCAGATGCTCTCCGTTACCAATCTGGAGAATAAAAACGGTACTTTGGCTGATGCTCTGGCAGGTGCCGATCTGTTTGTAGGAGTATCCGCACCGAATATTGTATCCAAGGAAATGGTAGCTTCCATGAATAAGGATGCTATTCTGTTTGCCATGGCCAATCCTGTTCCGGAAATCATGCCGGATCTGGCCCGTGCGGCAGGTGCTAAGATTGTTGCCACCGGTCGATCGGACTTCCCGAATCAGGTGAACAATGTCGTAGCTTTCCCGGGTATCTTCCGCGGTGCACTGGAGGGACGTGCCACACAAATCACCGAGGAGATGAAACTGGCCGCTGCTGCGGCTATCGCAGGTCTGGTTGATGATAAGGATCTGAATGAGAATAACATTATGCCCCAGCCCTTTGATCCCAGAGTCAGTGATGTAGTCAGTGAGGCTGTAAAAGCGCATATTAAGAAATAAAAAGTAAGCCGGGGTACTGTTGTAATCCCTAATCTGTTTGACCATGGTTGACAAAACAGTATGCTATCCGGCAACCAGAGTGTGGAGAAGGCTGATATGGAGAAAACGATGTGGGATCAGAAGCGTTATCATTCTCTGGACTACGAACTCAAGCAAATCTATGGTAAAAAGATATACAAGCTGTCCCTGGACGGAGGCATGACCTGTCCGAACAGGGATGGCACTCTTGATAGCAGAGGATGCATCTTCTGTTCTGAAGGAGGCTCGGGAGATTTTGCAGCTAAGCCTGCCGTTTCTATCTCAGCTCAGATAGAGCAAGCCAAAAAACAGGTTGCAGCAAAACTTACTCATCCGGAGACAGCCGGATATATCGCCTATTTTCAGGCATATACGAATACCTATGCTCCGATTCCCAAGCTTCGTTCCCTCTTTACGGAAGCTGCTTCCCACCCCGATATTGTTCTTCTTTCCATTGCGACACGGCCGGATTGTATTTCCCAGGAGGTTTTGTCGTTGCTCAAGGAGATCAGCTGTATGAAACCGGTATGGATTGAGCTAGGTTTGCAGACAATTCATGATAAGACCGCGGCATTCATCAGACGCGGCTATTCTCTCGCTATATTCAAGGAGTGTGTCGAAAGATTAAAGGATGCAGATATCCCGGTCGTAGTTCATACTATTTTGGGACTTCCGGGGGAGACCGCAGAAGACATCACAAACACCATGCTCTATCTATCCCACCTGCCCCTTCAGGGAATTAAGCTTCAGCTTCTACATATTCTGAAAGGAACCGACCTGGGCGTATTATACGAACAGGGGATAATTCCGGAACCTATGTCTTTGGAGGAATATGTCGGGTTAGTTGTCTCCTGCCTGGAGCTTCTGCCGAAGGAACTGGTAATCCACCGTATTACCGGAGACGGACCAAGACGGTTATTATTGACTCCGTTATGGAGTACTGACAAGAAGCATGTTCTCAACAGGCTTCAGAAGATGATGAAGGAAAGGGATACATGGCAAGGAAAATATTACGTTCCACAGTAAATTATTCGGACGAACATGCTCGATCATTTGCTGCTCTTCCTAAGAAGTGGAAAGTATGTTATAATTCCTATGGAGACACTATTTGGCTTACCATAGAGCTCCGATAGAAATAAGGAGGTTACCCATGCAATCTGATACCTTTATGTTATATAAGCTGATGATTCTTTATATCCTCAGCCGAGTGAACTTTCCCCTGACCAATGCACAGCTGACCGCATTTATTCTTGAAAAGGAATATACGAATTACTTCAACATACAAAGAGCCTTATCCGAATTAATTGATGATGCTTTTATCTCCACCAAAACCATTCGCAACAGCACCCTATACCGAATTACGGATAGCGGAACCGAGACCCTGTTATTCTTTGACAATATGATTTCCGCAGGAATTAAGGAGGATATTGAAGCTTATCTGGTTGAGAATAGATATGAGCTTCAGGAAGAGGTCTCCCTACCCGCTGAATTTTATCAGGTGAAGAAGGGTGAATTTGCTGCACATCTTAGCGTGATCGAACGGGATACCCCGATTATTGATCTTACACTGGTCGTTCCCACAGAGGAAGAGGCCTCCCGTATATGCAGCAACTGGAAGGAAAAAAGCTCCGATATTTATTCCTATCTGATGTCTTCCCTGCTTGAGAACAAATAGTCTTCTTACCATTCTACGAAAGAGGTTTCAATTTATTATGAATTTGAAAATACTGATCGTCAATCATTCTAAAGAAGATGTTCTTTCCCTAAAGGATATACTGGAGGACTGCGAGTTCCTGACTGCAGAGAATGATACTGCTGCCTTAGAACTGCTACACAATCGTAAAGACATCGACCTGCTGTTGATCGATATGAATCTGCCGTCTGTCAGCAACTTAAAGCTGCTGAGTGAGGTCCGGGGCCGTGTAGAGGAGAAGGATATCCCGGTCATCCTCCTGACGGACAGCAAAGCTACGCAGTGGGAGACCAGAGGATTGGCCATGGGTGCTGCCGATTATATCCGTAAGCCATATACCTATCAATCTGTTCGTAAACGTATCGAGCAGCAACAAAAAATTATTGCAGCAGAAAAATTCAGCAGGGAGCTGGCTGCCGGTCTGGAAGAGGAAGTTCATTCCAAAACCATGGAATATTCCGTCACCAGAGATGTCTTAATTAATGCAATTGCCAAGATGTTGGAGATACGGCATATCGAAAATAGCAGCCATGCCATCAGAATACGCAAACTGATGAAAGCCTTCTGCTATCATCTGCGTACGAAAGAAAAATATAGCCAGATACTGACCCCCGCCTATATCAAGGAGCTTTATGAAGCTGCTCCGCTGCATGATATCGGAAAATTCGGCGTACCTGACTCAATCCTTTTGAAACCCTCCCGTCTGACCAAAGAGGAATATGAGATTATGAAGCTTCATACCTCCTACGGTGTGGAGGCAATCAAAGAGAATATGACCCTGGTAGATTCCTTTTCCTTCCTACAGACAGCGATCCTGATTATCAGCGAGCATCATGAACGCTTTGACGGAAGCGGCTATCCCAGAGGCTTAAGTGGAGATGCGATTTCTTTACCGGGCAGGCTCATGGGTATCATCGATGTCTATGATGCCTTGGTCAGCACCTGCGTATATAAGCTTCCCTACGATCATGCCACTGCCATGCATATTCTTCAGGAGGGGAGCGGAACACAGTTCGATTCAGATCTCATTGAAGCTTTCCTGGAAATCAACGATACGATCTATGAGATTACTACCAGTGGGGACTATATCTAAATCTTCCCTTTATACTTCGGTTCCTGGATCGGGACTGACCGAAGGCTCTCCGGTTTCGGAAGTCTCGGTTTCCTCTGTTTGCTCCGTCCTATTACAGATATCTTCAATGCAAGCCCAGATTTCATCCCTGCCCTGCTTGGTTTCAGCCGAGAAGGGCAATATTTTTGTACCCGGAAGAACTTTAAGTCCGTCCTTAATCACCTTAATCTGCTTCTGAATCTGACTTCGGTTGATCTTATCCAGCTTGGTAGCAATGATGACCGGCTCGAACCCCTGATATACAATCCACTCATACATATTCTTATCGTTCTGAGAGGGTTCATGACGGATATCCAACAGCAGAAAGACAATCTTAAGCTGTTTAGAGGTCCTTAAATATTTCTCAATCATCTTTCCCCACTTCTCTTTTGCGGCTACAGATACCTTTGCATAACCATATCCGGGAAGGTCCACATAGTAAAGCTCGTCGTTGATATTATAAAAATTAATGGTCTGGGTCTTGCCTGGCTGAGCGGAGGTTCTGGCTAAGGATTTGCGGTTCATCAGTGCATTAATCAACGATGACTTACCTACATTGGATTTTCCGGCAAAAGCCACCTCCGGCTTATCATTCTTCGGAAGTACGCTAGTGACCCCGCAGACTGTCTCCAAATTAACACTCTTAATAATCATCTCTTAACCATCCTTTCAGCTGCTCATTTACAGCCCCGTAAAATACTTTTTATCTTCCAGCCCATCTTCTGATGGTTTCTTCTCTATCCTTACACTGATTAAAATACAATCGGGAGAAAGTCACCACTTCTTCTGAAGCTTTCTGCCAAGCAGAAAACTTAAGGGAAGGATAAGGTTCTCCCGATGAAAATTCCGTATCAATTTGACTATGCTATTTCGTCCTTACTCTTCTTGGTATTTCTCTTTACGATCGGCTTTCTTGCTACATTCTCCTCGGAAAGTACGAGCGTCGGCTGTTCATTGCCGAGAACCGCTTCCTTGGTGATGATACATTTCACTGCCTTCGTATCGGATGGAATATTATACATGGAATCCATCATGACCTTTTCCATAATGGCACGTAATCCTCTTGCACCAATCTTTCTCTTGAAGGACTGCTTTGCGATCTCATCCAGGGCCTCCTGATCAAAAACCAGTTCAACTCCATCCAGCTCGAAAAGCTTCTTGTATTGTTTTGTAATCGCATTCTTAGGTTCAGTCAGAATTCGAACCAGGGCTTCCTCATCCAGCATATCAAGTGCCACCGTTACAGGGACACGACCCACGAACTCCGGTATAAGTCCAAACTTGATCAGATCCTGAGGCATAACCTGACGGAATAATTCTCCGATGTTGGTCTTATTCTTTTCTATGATCTGCGCATTAAATCCGATTGATTTCTGACCAATTCTTGATTCAATGAGCTTCTCCAGTCCGTCAAAGGCACCACCACAGATAAATAAGATATTGGTGGTATCAATCTGGATAAATTCCTGATGAGGATGCTTTCTGCCTCCCTGAGGAGGAACAGAAGCAACTGTTCCTTCGAGTATCTTTAATAATGCCTGCTGAACACCTTCTCCTGATACATCCCTTGTGATAGAGGTATTCTCCGACTTTCTGGTAATCTTATCAATCTCATCAATATAGATAATACCGTATTCGGCACGCTCAATATCAAAATCTGCAGCCTGGATGATTTTCAGCAGGATATTCTCAACATCTTCACCGACATAACCTGCTTCGGTCAGTGCAGTTGCATCCGCAATCGCAAACGGTACATTCAACAGCTTAGCTAAAGTCTGAGCCAGGTATGTCTTACCGGATCCGGTAGGACCGACCATCAGGATATTACTCTTCTGCAGCTCTACATCCAGATCCTTTTCGGCAAGTACTCTTTTGTAATGGTTATATACGGAGACAGCAAGAACTTTCTTGGCTTCTTCCTGGCCGACAACATGCTGATCCAGGAACGCTTTGATTTCCGCCGGCTTCAGTAAATTGATATTGGTATTGACCGCAGGTTCACCTTCAAATTCTTCTTCAATAATTTCACTGCATATCTCGATACATTCATCACAGATATACACGCCGGGACCTGCAATCAGTTTTCTTACTTGATCCTGGGTCTTATTACAAAAAGAACATCTTACCTGATTTCTATCATCTACCCTTCCTGCCACTGCCTAATCACCTCATTCTCTCTGCTGTATAAAGCAT
>JAEZLY010000043.1 GCA_023414985.1 Bacillota bacterium
TAAGCCTCTCGGGCATCTCTCCAAACGTCGCTTAGCTAGTATATCACCTCAAATATCTTGTGTCAAGAGGTTTTCTATTATTCATGAAAAGAATTGTTTCTCTTTTTGATTCTATTCGTACATCTTACAAGCTATACTGATGAGCCCTGTCCCATAATCTGCTCTGCAATAATCAGATCCTCGGGTGTGGTCAGCTTCAGGTTATGATACTCTCCCATGATTATTCTCACCGTTTTCCCAAGAAAAGTTTCATAAACCATTGCATCATCCGTTACAGTTCTCACGACCGACTCTTTTTGTTGGTAGAACAATTCATAGGCCCGCCGTATCGCCTGATACTCAAAGGCCTGTGGTGTCTGCGCTGTCCATAGGGTGGCCCGATCCGGGGTGGCCGTAATGACTCCGTCCGCACCAGCGACCTTAATCGTCTCCTTGACAGGCGTTCCAAAAATACAGGCTTTGCACTCTTTTACCCGGCAGATCATCTCATCTATACTGTTAGCATCGATAAACGGTCTTGCCCCATCATGAATCAGAACATAGTCCGGTTCATCACTATTGACCAGCGCCTGATAGACAGAATCATACCGTTCCTTGCCGCCTTCGATGATCTTTGATACCTTCCCGAGGTCGTACGCATTTACGATCTGCTCCCTGCAGTACTCTACCTGCCCCTCTCCGGTTACCAAAATTATGTCATCGACACTGCTTTCTTCAAAAGCCTTCAGGCTGTAATATACAACCGGCTTGTCCTTTAGGATAAGAAACTGTTTGGCCACCGGGGAATTCATCCTTTTTCCCTGTCCGGCAGCCAATACGATTGCAGTAACCTTATTCTTCATAATGCTATCTTTCCCCAATCTTTAGATTCGGCACGGCATTTAAATCAAGTCCGGCCCTTGATCCGTTCATGAATTCATAATAAGCAGCAGCTCCGATCATTGCCGCATTATCTGTGCACAAAATTTTAGAAGGGTGGTAAAAGGATAGCCCTTGCCTCCGGCAGGCATTTTCCATTGCCGCTAGCAGAGAGGAATTCGCTGCTACACCGCCCGCTATTGCCACCTGTTTCATATCATAGTCCTTAGCTGCAAGTAATGTTTTGCTAACCAGCACATCAATGACTGCTTCTTGAAAGGAGGCTGCAATATCGGCCCGGTTAATCTCTTCCTTTTTCATCTCACAGGAATTGATATGATTCAAAACAGCAGATTTCAGACCGCTGAAGCTGAAATCATAGGGCGCTCCTTCAATCTGAGCTCTCGGAAAGGCTATGGCATGTGGATTGCCTTCCTTGGACAGTTGATCAATCTTCGGACCTCCCGGATATCCCAAACCAATAGCACGGGCCACTTTATCAAAGGCTTCCCCCGCAGCATCATCTCTGGTTCTGCCTATAATTTCATATTTCCCGTAATCCTTTACCAAGACCAGATGCGTATGACCGCCTGATACGATCAGGCACAAAAAGGGAGGTTCCAGTTCTTTATTATCGATATAATTGGCCGAAACATGCCCCTCGATATGATGCACTCCGATCAATGGCTTCTTTGCAGCAAAGCTGATTGCTTTTGCCTCTGCCACACCTACTAAAAGAGCGCCGACAAGTCCCGGGCCATAGGTTACACCGATCGCATCTATCTCCTCGAGTGTTACCCCTGCCGTAGCCAGCGCCTCTTCTATCACCTGATTGATTTTTTCAATATGCTTTCTCGAAGCGATCTCCGGGACCACTCCTCCGTATAACTTATGCAATTCTATTTGAGAAAAAATGATATTGGACAGCACCTCTCTTCCGTTCTTTATCACAGCTGCCGCTGTCTCATCGCAAGAGCTCTCTATCGCTAAAATCAAAATATCCTTTGTCATAATTAACTCCAATCTATTCCTCCGGCACAACCTGCCAGCCGAGGATTTTCCATTTCTTATTGCTGTCCTGGCGAAGCATTACCTTCCAGGTCTCTGTAAATTTTCTGCTTTCCTGGATTGTAAAGGAGATATAATTAATGGAATAGTTTACTCCATCCATCACGCTTTGCTGCTCATCCTCTTTTTTCACAATAAAGCAGGTAGTAATCCGCCTGTCATTTTTCTTCCATTCCGCAAGATCCGTCTTTAAGTTTGCAAGATAGGTCTCCTCAGGATTAGCAGCAATAAATTCTTCGTCATACAATTCTCTTATCTTTAGGGCCAGGGGTTCCATATCCTCATCAGAAATATTATCATAGAGTGCTTTCATCATATCACCAAACAGTTTGACAACCTCTCTGGGTGTCTCCGGATAATAGAGTTCAAAATCCTTGGAAATCAACTTCTGTGCCTCAGTCATATTCTCCACAGAGGTCTCTTCAATCGGTTTCGTACGGTAATTCCAATAGAAATAAAATCCCAGCAAAACAACTGCCAGCAATGACATAAATACTATCGTAAGTGATGTCCTATTCTTTTTTTTCTTCATACCGTTTCCTCCTTTGGGACTATTCATCCTTATCAAACTCCAGGGTTATGCTTTTTCGATCCTTTCCAAGTTTCGCATTTGCAAATATCTGTCTTGCTTCCCCTATATAATCCTCCGGTCTGGTCAGGGAGGGACTATAATGAGTAAGCCATAATTCATTCACTTCTGCTGCCTTCGCAAGTCTTGCAGCTTCCTTGAAGGTCATATGTTTATACTCCTTTGCCTTTGTGTCCTTGTCCTGTTCGCCGTACATTCCTTCACAGATAAATAAATCTGATCCCGCTGCCTGTTCGGAAATCGCTTTTACCGGCCTCGAATCAGTACAATAAGTCAGCTTAATCCCTTTCCGCTCCGGTCCGATCACCATATCAGGGGTATAGGTTAAATCTCCCTCCACAATCGTTGCTCCCTTTTGAAGTCGATTCCAGTACTTCTGAGGAACATTATTCTCGATTGCCCGTTCCGTATAAAACCTTCCACCCCGCTTAATCGTAATACTGTAGCCGTAACAGATCACATTATGCTTTACTTGAAAAGCCTTAATCAGATAACCGTTTACTGTCAGCTCCTCTTCCGGTGAGGAGAGTTCTATAAAATTCAATTCAAAGGGGAGCTCCGGTGCAATGACACGGAGTGCATTTACCACCCGCTCCAAACCTCTGGGACCGATTAATGTCACCGGCTCCGTACGGTCCGCATTTCCCATAGATAACAGTAATCCGGGCAGACCACTGATATGATCCCCGTGATAATGAGTAAAACAAATCACATCGATGGAATGAAAGCTCCAGCCCTTTTCCCGAATGGAGATCTGGGTCCCTTCTCCGCAATCGATCAACAAGCTGCTTCCATTATATCTTGTCATCAGCGCTGTCAGCCATCTTCCCGGCAATGGCATCATACCACTGGTTCCTAATAAACAAACATCTAACATCTATCATCAAGCCTTTCTTTCAGTTCTTTCAATTATTGGTAGACAGTAAGGGATGGACAAGATGTGTCCTTCCCGGTATGCTTCTCATTTTATCACAGTTTACACCTGTCAAGAAACATGTATACATTTATTTTAACAGTATTTTCAATCTTTTGTCTACCTATTTATGAATGATACCGATCGGCTTCCGATCATCACTGTTATTTCCTTCTTCCTATTATATATCGGGACATTTCCTGTTAATGTTGAGTATCAGCCCAATATAAAAGGAAGAATCATCTTAACAGAATCAAAGAGGCTGCCGAAAAATCTCGGCAGCCTGTCTTTCTCATTCCTATGATACATTATCTTAAGCTACAGAACCTCAAGCTTCTTACGAACTTCTATCGGAATCGCGAAGCTTTCGATTAATTTGTCATAACATTCCTCACATAAGTTAAAATGATGGACCTCCATATCACGACCGGAGAAGTACCCCCATTCCTTTGTCGCTTCGAATGCATCCTCCATTAGGATACCATTCTCCTCCTTCAGCAGTTTCCCACATGAATTACAGTAAATCGGAAATTCCCCACTCTTGTTACCACCATTAGTCCTCTTCACGACTTATCCCTCCTGATTTGATACATGCATCGCTCTTAAGAACATTATAAGACAAACCTTATGATTTTTACAGTGGGAATTACTGTATCATATGAAGCCACATAATGACAGCATCCTCTTTGGGTTTAGTGTAAAAATCCTTTCGTATTCCTGCCGACTCAAAGCCAAGGGACCGATATAGCGAGATGGCTGCTTCATTCGAGACCCGGACCTCCAGGGTAAAGGAAGTGATACCCCTCTCGACTGATTGTTGTATTAAAGTTTTCAGCAGCTTATCCCCAATGTGCTGCCTTCTGAATTCTTTTTTCACAGCTACATTATAAATATCCCCTTCTCCTGCTATCCCCCAGCAACCGCAATAACCGGCAATCTGATCGTCTACGACAGCAACCAGGTAGCCGTTCTTCTCGTCCAGAAGCGAACTGCGGAAGTCCTCCACACCCCAGGGATCTGAAAAGCTCTCCTGTTCTATTGCAATCACCTCTGCAAGGTCTTCTTCCGTCATTCGGCGTATGTCCATATAAGCCTCCTATTGTGACAGCTTCTCTGCCCGTTCCCGTTCAGCCTGGGACAGCCGCAGATAGACCGGTTCATGCCGATCAGCCGCTTCAACCATTCCCTTCTTAAACAGCTCAATACCAAGCGCTCCGATCGCACCTGCCCGCTGCCGGTTCATATGAACCGGTGCAAAGGAATAGCTTACTTTGGTTTTTTCCTGAATAAGATCGTGATATGCTGTAGTACCATCCCCCAGGAAAACCACTTCTCGTCCAAGCTGATTGATGATTTCCAGAATTTCTTCCACTGCCGCTGCAGTCTGTTCCTTTATAATTTGAAATTCTCCGTTTTTAAACTCATACAGTCCGGTATACACCTGGTTTCTTCTCGCATCCATCATCGGACAGATGACGTGTTCTGTTCCATATAGATTGTAAGCCAGCCCGTCCAACGTCGGGACTGCAACAATCGGCTTTTTCATAGCCAGACCCAATCCTTTCGCAGTTGCCGAGCCAATCCTTAGTCCTGTGAAAGATCCCGGCCCTGCTGCCACAGCAATCGCATCCACTTCGTTCAAATCCAATTCTACCATGCGGACTATCTCATCCAGCATCGGAAGTAGGGTCTGGGAATGAGTCTTTTTATAATTTACGGTATATTCAGCCAGAACAGAATCCTCTGTCACAATTGCTACAGAAGCTACCAATCCCGAGCTATCCAGTGCTAATATTTTCATTTCGGTCACCTCCTCCTAGAGGCTTCCCTCCCTTCCGTCTTCCACAGTGATCACCCGATAATCAAACCCTTTATTCAAGTCCTTTTCGATTCTGATGCTTGTCCGCCCCTTCGGTAAGAGTTCTTTGATCAGCTCCGCCCATTCAATCAGACAGACACCGCTGCCATAGAAGTAATCCTCGTATCCGATTTCCTCCATCTCCTCAATATCACTGATCCGGTAGACATCAAAATGATATAAGGGTAATCTGCCTTCCTCATATACCTGAATGATCGTAAAGGTTGGACTGCTTACTGCTTCCTCAATTCCAAGGCCTTTCGCAAACCCCTGCGTAAATACGGTCTTTCCGACCCCCAGGTCGCCGCTTAGGCAATACACCTCACCTTTTTTTGCATTTCTGCCCATCCGATAACCAATTTCATAGGTATCCGTTGAACTATAACTGTCTAACTTCATATGATAAAATACCTTTCATACTGATATCCTGACTTTCTAAACGGCATTATAACAGAAATGATTAAAAAAAGATAGTGTTCATTGACATTATCCGCCTGTTTGCTATGATGAAAGAAAGGCAGACTACCGATAACAGCAATTCAAGTCAAGAAGTCAAACGGACTCTGAATTATACTATCCTTACAGGTGGTGAAGCAAATGCGCAATGCAGAACAAATTCGAACCGTACAGAAATTACAGGCATATATGGAACAGAATATTTATAAGAGTATCACCCTGAAGGAACTGGCTGATGTCGCCGGTTATTCCCCCTGGCATATGGCAAGGATATTTAAGGATTTAACCGGAAAAACTCCATTTGACTATCTCAGGGGTCTGCGTCTGACGAAGGCTGCTCTTTATCTGAGGGACAATGATGCGAAGATCCTCGATGTAGCATTGGATTTCGTATTTGACTCTCATGAGGGCTTTACCAGAGCGTTCTCTAAGGAATTCGGGGTATCCCCTTATCAATACAGCAAGACAACGCCTCCGGTTCAATTATTTCTGCCGTATAAGGTTTGTGATCACGAGCTGAACTTTTATAAGGAGGAAAAAGACATGAGTGATAAAAAGATTACAAAATCAGTATTTGTGCAGGTAATCGAACGACCTGCCAGAAAACTGCTTGTAAAAAGAGGGTTTAAGGCAACCGATTATTTCGAATACTGCGAAGAGGTAGGCTGCGATATCTGGGCTCTCCTGACCAGTGTAAAGGAGGCCCTCTATGAACCGATCGGCATGTGGCTGCCGAAACATCTGATTGCACCCGGTACTTCTTTATACGCACAGGGTGTCGAGCTGCCTCTTAATTATTCCAATCTGGTTCCGGAAGGCTATGAGCTGATCGAATTGCCTCCCTGTACTATGATGGTATTTCAGGGAGAACCATATGATGATGACAACTTCTCCGAGGAGATCGAGGAGGTCTGGGATCATATCGATCAATTCAATCCCCAGCTTTACGGATATGCCTGGGACCCGGAGGCTGCACCTCGATTCCAATTAGAGCCGAGAGGCTACCGAGGTTATATCGAAGCCCGCCCGGTAAAAAGAATGACGAAGTAAAATGGCTTTTGTAAACGAATAACCAGCTTACAGTAAAAACAACAGGCACCCCTCACACACCGGTTCCCGGACATCCTGCCATTTTGTAAGCCATAAGCAAACAAGTTTGTTTGCTCCTGCCTTACAAAATCGGCAAGCTGTTCGGCAAACAGTGCATTATGGGATGCCTGCTATTCTTGCCGTAAGCTATTTTATTTTACAACCGCCTTTTACTACTACCTTACTCAAGTACTTTACTACCCTTCAGCATACGATAGGTCAGGAAGCCGAGGATTGACATTCCGATACACTTCACGATGTTGAACGGCGTAATTCCAAGAATAATCAACCCTGCCGCATTCTTAATCGCTGACATGTATGCAGCTGCCGCGCCGACAACTACATCCATTCCTCCGAACAGCTTTGCATACAGAGGAAGGGTCACAAAGTAATTCAATAAAGCACCGGTGATTGTCATAGACACGGTAGCTATTCCAAAGATCAATACAAGATATAATCCATTCCAGCGATTCTTTGTGCTGTTATCAGTCGTACTGTTATTCTTGATTTTTTTCATATTACGTAGTCTATATAATGCTCCGACCGGAATAATAAAGGCACTGCTGATAATGAAATTCGCCAGTTCTCCCACCATACCCGTAGTAGATGCCGTAAGTGCTTTGATCAGGTTCTTGATCAACTCTACCACTACACCGGCAAAGGGACCGAATTGTAATGCTGCAATCACCGCCGGAATATCGCTGAATTCAATCTCCAGGAAGCCCAAATACTTAAAGGGCAGGTGAAACAGCATCAGCACATATGCTAATGCGGCCAAAAGGCTGATGGTGACAAGTTCTCTTGTGGTTAATAAGCTTTTTTGATTTACTGCTGTGTTCGTTCTCATTCTTATTCTCTCCTTTTTTGATGAAAAGGGAAAATTCTCGGTTCTGCAGTAGATAAGATGATAAATAAAAAGCCCCGATTCTGTTAAAATCGGGGCGTGGCATCACAACAAATACTGCATCTCTTCTTTCATCCAGACTTTACTGTCGGTTTTGGA